>JAKAMA010000025.1 GCA_021813085.1 Chloroflexota bacterium
GATGCCCGCGGTGATGAGGTCGATGGCGCCGGGCGTCTTCCGGTCGGCGGTCACAGCGAAGTACAGCCCGGTGTGATAGCTCATGATGGCCACAGACAGCCCCATGCGCCAGCCCAGCGGCACCCACGGGTAGTGATCCTCCATGCGGTGGCCCAGGAGGTACAGGGGCTGGAGCGGCCCCGGCACGTTCGTGCAGATCAGGTTGGTGAGCAGGTTCGGCAGCGTCAGCGTGCGCCCGGTGAAGGCGTGCAGCGCCGGCGGCAGCTCGCCGAGCAGGTCCATCAGTTCCTCGATGCCCGCCGCCTGCTGCTGCTCCTTGAGCGCAGCCACCTCGTCGTGGATGACGCGGAAGCGCTCGCGGGCGCCGGCCACGCCGACGGGCAGGCCGGCGAGCATGAACGAGATGTGGTTGCCGAGCGAGTTCGCATGCTCTCCGCGACGGACGTTGACCGGCAGCGCGGCGCGCACGACGCGGCCATCGAGGCGCACGCCCTCGTGTGCGAGGTAGCGCGCCAGGCCGCCGGCGATCAGCGTGAGCGCCAGGTCGTTGATCGTGCCGCCGAGTGCCGTCGCCACGCCGCGCACGTCGTCGAAGGGCAGCGACTGCCACGCGAGCCTTCCGGGCGCCTGCAGGCGCAGCCGCCAGGGCGTGGTCTGCGCCGGTACCGCGAAATACGGCCCGGCGGCCCACAGCGCACGCGCGACCGCGCCGATGCGCCCGGTTGCGCGTGCCGGGTCGAGCAGGTCGAGCGCGAGCCGCTCGTTGCGGCGGATCTCGTCGAGGGCGCGGTCGAAGAGCGCGTCGGCGGTGAGCGTCAGCGGTCCCGGCAACGGTGGCGTCGCCGACCGCTGGCGGCGGCGGATGTGGCGTGGTTCCGGCGTCAGGTCGAGCAGCGCGCCGAGCAGGTCGACGCCGGCGACGCCATCGACGAGGCAGTGGTGCACCTTCGCGATGTGCGCCGTGCGCCCGCCGCTCAGCCCCTGGACCAGGCGGATCTCCCAGAGCGGGCGGTCGCGCCGCAGCGGCGTCGCGAAGACTTCGGCGGCGAGCTGCATGAGCTGCTGGTCGCTGCCCGGCGGTGGCAGGGTGAGCGTCGTCACGTGGTTGCGCAGGTCGAAGTGCGGATCCTCGACCCATGCCGGGTAATGGAGCGACCAGGGCACTTCGACCAGGCGCTGGCGGTAGCGTGGCACCAACTGGATGCGGCGGTCGACGTGCGCGAGGAAGCGCGGGATGGGGACTCGGCCGGCGTAGATGCCGACCGAGCCGACATGCAAGGGGAACGCGTCGCGTTCGAAGTTGGCGAAGGCGGCGTCCCGAAAGCTCAGTCGCTGCGGCAGTGGGCTCCGCTTCATGGCTGCACCTCCCGCGGGTGAAGAAGGCGCCGTTGCGCGGCCGGCTGGTGCTCAGGGATCGAGCCTAGCCCGGGTGCGCCGTCCCTGTCACCTGTCGAACGGCCCCTTTGTGAGCGTCAGGAGGCCGGGGGTACGGGCCGGCAGCGCCCGCGCATGTCTGGGGGATTCGCCGTAACGCGCGCTGCCGCTACCATGGCGGCATGACGAAGATCGTCGCGATCGGCATCGGCAGCCTGGTCTTCGGCGTCGAGCTCCTCCGCGACGTCTACCAGACGCCGGAGTTGCGCGGCGCGGAGCTCTGGCTCGTCGACCTCGACCCCGATGCGCTCCGCCGCATGGCGGGGCTCGCGGCGAAGCTGAACGAAGCGTCGGGCTGGGGCGTGGCGCTCCACTGCACAGCCGACCGCAGCGAGGCGCTGCCGGGCGCCGACTTCGTCGTCACGTCGATCGCGGTCGCGCGCGAGGAGACGTGGAAGCGCGACCATGAGCTTGCGTTGAAGCATGGCTTTGGCAGCGTGCTCAGCGAGAACGGAGGGCCCGGCGGCCTCTCCCACACGCTGCGCTCGGTGCCGCCGATGGTCGCCATCGCGAAGGACGTCGCGCGGCTGGCCCCGCGGGCGCTGCTCCTCAACTACACGAACCCGGAGAACCGCGTCTGCCTGGCGATCAGCCGCTACACGGGCGCGCGCAGCATCGGGCTCTGCCACGGCGTCGCCGAAACGGTGGAGTTCGTGGCGGGGCTGCTCGGACGGCCGCGGGACGACATCGACCTGCGCGCGGCGGGCGTCAACCACTTCACGTGGACGATGTCGCTGCGGGGGCGGAGCGACGGCCGCGACCTGCTGCCGGAGCTGCGCGAGCGGGGGCGCGCGCTTCCCGACTCGGTCTGGCCGCTCTGCCGCATGCTCTTCGACCGCTTCGGCGTCTTCCCGACCACCGGCGACAATCACGTCGGCGAGTACATCGGCTGGGCAGCGGAGGTGATCGGCACGCAGGGCTACGATTTCGGGCGGTACGCGCGCGATGGCGAGATGAGCCGGGCGAACGTCGAGGCGTGGGGCGCCGGCACGAAGCCGGTCGCTTCGCTCCTCGCGAAGCCATCGCACGAAGCGCGCCTCGGCCACGCGAGCACGCAGATCATGGCCGCCCTCGTGGCTGGCCGCACCATCTCGCGGCCGTCGTTCATCATCCCGAACGACGGCTACATCGAGAACATCGGGCGCGACGCGGTCGTCGAGGTGCCCGGCATGATCGAGCGCGGCGGCTGGCACGGCGTCCCCGTCGGCGCCCTGCCGGGCCCGATCGCGGCGATGGTGCAGAACGAGATCGAGATCCAGAAGCTCGCGGTCGACGCGGCGTGAGCGGCTCGCGTTCGCTGGCGTTGCAGGCGCTCCTGATCGACCCGGTGGTGCACAGCGCCCGCGCGGCCGAGGCGTTCCTCGACGATGTGTTGCGCGTGCACCGCGACTATCTGCCCACGTTCGCATAGCCAGGAGGCCGCCGCTTCGGTCGATCCGGCCGCGGACGCATTGACGTGCCGGGTGGGTGGGCGTATAGTCGTGTCTAACTGAATAGCCGTGCGCTTGAGGTGGCCCAGGCCGAACCGGCCGAGGGCTGACAGGGGAAGCCGGTGGGAATCCGGCGCTGTCGCGCAACTGTCAGTGTCCGCGTGGGCACGAGCCAGAATACCTGCCTCAAGCAGCTCCGATGCCTTCGCACGAAAGGGGCAGGACAGATGTCACGTCAGACCTGACGCCGCCCCGGACCTTCGGTTCGGGGTTCTTCATCCTCTCGACCTGGACAACACGAAAGGGACTCCGCGTGATCACACGATTCGCGCTGGTCGCGGCAGGCGCCGTCATCGCGGCACTGGTGGCGACGCAACTCTTCGCGGCGGGCGATGCGACGGCAATCAACAAGGCGACAGCGTACATCCGCTCCGTACAGAATCCGGACGGCGGCTTTCCGGCGCTCGGCGCCAGCTCCGATGCGGGCGCGACCATCGACGCATCGTTCGCGCTGGCGTCCTCGGGCATCGATCCCGCGACCGTGACGCAGGGCGGGAAGTCGCCGGTGGACTACCTCGCGGCGCAGGCAGGGGCGTACAGCGGCAGCGCCCCGGGTGCGGCGGCGAAGCTGGTGCTGGGCATCGTGACGTTGCGCCGGGACCCGCGGAACTTCGGCGGCATCGACCCGGTTGCCGTGATGGAAGCGGACTACGCGCCGGTAACCGGGCAGTTCGGCTCCGACGTGTTCGCGCAGGCGCTCTTCATGCTCGCGGAGCGCAGCCTCAACCAGCCGATCCCGGCGGCTGCGGTGACCTACCTCGAGTCGCTCGAGCTGCCTGGCGGCGGCTGGGAATATTCGTCGGGCTGGGGCGTCGACACGAACTCGACGGCGATGGCGGTCCGCGCGCTGATCGGCGCAGACGTGCCGGCAGCGGACAGCCACATCACCAGCGCGCTGGGTTACTTGCACGCGAGCCAGTCGCCAGACGGAGGGTTCCCGTACACGGCGCCCGGCGACTCCGACCCGGGCTCGACCGGGCTGGTGGTGCAGGCGCTCGTGGCCGCGGGCCAGGATGTTGGCGTCGGCGGCCCGTGGGACAAGGGTTCCGGGAAGACGCCGCTCGCCTCGCTGCTCGCCTCGCAGGACCAGACGACGGGTGCGCTCCAGTACTGCGCCGGCGTTCCCTGCGCCGACAGCGCGTACGCGACATACCAGGGCCTGCCGGGCATCACCGGGGTCGCCTTCCCGGAGACGTTCGCGACCCCAACGCCGACCAGCACGGCGCGCGCTGTCGCGACCGCGACCGCGACCAGCACGGCGACCGCGACGCCTGCGGCGACGCTGACGAGCACGGCGACCGCAACCTCTACCAGCGCGTCAGCGAGGACGGCGACCGTAACACCCACCGCAACCGTGACCGCTGCGGCGGCCGCCGTGTCGACCGCCACGCCGCCGGCGACGGTGAGCGTCGCATCCCCGGCGCCTGCCGCAACGGAGACCCGCGCGCCGGCGTCTGCCGCGTCCCCGACGCGGACGTCGGTTGTGCTGGGCGCGGTGCGGCTGCCGGGCACCGGGGCTGGCCATCGTGCCGGTGAGGAGCGCTGGCCGTTTGCCGCTCTGCTGCTTGCAGGGCTGACGATCGCCGGTGCGGGGATCGGGCTACGATGGAGCGAGCGGACGTCGTGAGCACGGCACGGGCGGGCGTCGCCGCGACGCCTCAGCGCAGGGCCGAGGAGGAGTTCCGGCTCCATCCGCTGGTCTGGGCGTGCTGGTTCGTGGCCGCCCTGTCGGTCGTATTTCTGACATCGAATCCGCTCTACGCGGCGCTCGTCGGGCTCGCCGCCCTCTGCCAGTACGCCGCCCACCGGCCGGACGACCGGCGCCTGGACTATGTGCTCGTGATCGGCGCGCTGTTCGCGCTTGCGACGATCCCCCTGAACCTGATCTCCGGGAGCAGCGGCGCGACGCAGCTTGTGGAGCTCCCGACGCTGACGGTGCCCCACTGGCTCGGCGGCGTGCGATTCGGCGGCCCGGTCACCGCGGAATCGCTCGCCTACGCCGCCAGCCAGGCGGTGCGCCTGAGTGCGGTGTTCGTCGTCGTCTGGGCGTTCAACGTCTCCGTCGACCATTTCCGTCTGCTGAAGTACGCGCCTGCCGGACTCGCCCAGCTCGGGGTGATCCTGAGCGTCGGCATCCTGCTCGTCCCGTCGGCGATCGACAGCCTGGCGACGATGCAGGAGGCGCGGATCACCCGTGGTCACCGGGGGGCGCGGCCATACGGCCCGGCCGGGTTGACCGCGTTGGTCGCGCTCGCGATCCCGTTGCTGCGGGAGTCGCTCGAGCGGTCGGTGCAGCGCGCGGAGTCGCTCGACGCGCGCGGCTTCGGCAGGCTGGCGCTCGTGCGGCGTCCGTACGAATCCCTCATCGCCGTCGGGGCGTTGGCGGTCGCCGCGGGCGGCGCCTTCGCCTACTTCTACGCGCCGATGCCCGGCGTGGCGGTGCTCGTCGCGCTCGCCGGGATGGCCGTGCTCCTCATCATCGTCGTGGGGCAGCGGCGGCGCTCGGGTACGGTGCGGCTTCGCACCGATCGATTCGGCCGGGCCGACGTCCTGGTCGTCGCGGCGTGCGTCGCCTCGCTCGCCATCATCGCGGCGCTGCGGGTCACCGGCGCCGGCAGCCTGGTGTTCCTCCCGTTCCCGCGCGCGTCGGTGCCGGGCTTCGACGCGCTCGCCGCCCTGGCGTGCACGCTGCTGCTCGCGCCGCTCGGGCCGGAGCTGCTGCGGAGGCCGGCATGACCGCCGCCGTGCGCGCGGAGCGCCTGGGATTCGCGTACGGGGACGCCGGCCGGGCCGTGTTCGAAGACCTCACCTTCGAGATCGGCGAGGGAGAATTGTTCGCGCTGATCGGGCCATCGGGCGGCGGCAAGTCGACGCTGCTGCGTTGCATGAACGGGCTGGTGCCGCACTTTCACGGCGGGCGGTTCTCCGGGTCGATCCGGGTCGGCGGCATCGACACGCGGACGCGCCAGCCGCGGGACCTGGCGCACGTCGCGGGCCTTGTCATGCAGGAGCCCGAGGCGCAGGTGGTGGCGCGGACGGTCGAAGACGAGATCGTCTTCGGGCTGGAGAATCTCGGCGCGAGCCGCACGCTCATCCGCAAGCGGCTGGAGGAGGTGCTGGACGCGCTGAACATCGCGGCCCTGCGCGCGCGCGAGCTGCGCAGCCTGTCCGGCGGCGAGCTGCAGCGCGTCGCCATCGCCGCCGTGCTGACGATGCAGCCGCGGGTGCTGCTGCTCGACGAGCCGACGTCGCAGCTCGACCCCCAGGCGGCCGAGGACGTGCTGAACGCGGCAGTGAACCTCTGCTCGGACGCCGGGCTGACGGTGGTCATCGCGGAGCATCGGCTGGAGCGGCTCGCGCAGTACGCGGGCCGCGTCATGCTCGTGCCGGGGGACGGCTCCGTGCTGATCGGGGCAGCCCGGGACATCCTGCCGGACCGCGACGAGGCGCCGCCGGTCACGCGCATCGGGCGGCGACTCGCCTGGTCTCCCGTGCCGCTCTCGGTCGGCGAAGCGCGGCGATTCGCCGGAGCACGCGCGAGCCCCGGACGGGCCGGCTGGCCCGGAGGTCCGGCGCCGGCGCTGAGCGCCGCCGGTGAGCGCATGGTCGAAGCGCGCGTGCTGGAGGTCTTCCTCGGCCAGCACCACGCGCTGCGAGGCGCGTCTATCGCGCTGCACGCCGGCGAGGTGGTGGCGGTGATGGGCCGAAACGGCGCGGGGAAGACGACCCTGCTGCGCGCGCTCGCCGGCCTGCTCCGTCCCCGGTCGGGAGACGTGATCCGCCATCCCGGCCTGCGCGGCGGCTACACGGACCTCGCGTTCGTCGCGCAGGATCCATCGTCGCTTCTCTACCGCGAGAGCGTGCGCGACGAGATCGCGGATGTCCTCAAGGGGACGCGTCGAGGCGGCGACGTCGAGGCGGTGCTGACTGAGTGGCGGCTCGCGGCCCTCGCGGCGACGCATCCTGTGGACCTCAGCGTTGGCCAACGCCAGCGCGCGGCGATTGCCGCGATGCTCGCCGGCGGTCCGCGCGTCATCTTGCTCGATGAGCCGACCCGGGGCATGGACCATGCCACGCGGGAGCTGCTCGTGCGGAACCTTCGTGCCCGGCGCGATCGGGGCGCTGCGGTCGCGCTCGCGACGCACGACGTCGAGCTGGCGGCGGCCGTCGCGGACCGCGTCGTGCTGCTCGCGGAGGGCGAGATCGTCGCGGACGGTCCCGTGGCCGAGGTGCTGTCCGATTCCATCACCTTCAGCACGCAGGCGAACAAGCTGTTCGGCGGCCGCGTGCTGACTGTGGAGGACGCGATCGCCGCCGCCAGCGGGCAGGCGGTGACCGCAAGCACATCGATCGGGAGCGCCTCGTGAGAGCGCGCGCAAGCATCTGCCTGGAGCGCTGATGCGGCACACGACGATCATCCGCGGCCTGCTCGTCCTCCTTGTGGTGGCCGTCTACGCGGGCCGGCCGGCCGCTGCGTCCAGCGCACACGCGGCTGCCTTCGCCGCGGTGGACACTGTCGCCGGCTGCCGCCGTGCCCAGCCGGCCGCGTACGAGGCGCAGGCGGCCGCCGTGCACCGTGCCAGCCTCGTCGTGACGTTCGGCAGCGCGAAGCCGACGGTGCGCTTCTGCATCGAGTTCACGGAAACCAGCATCAGCGGCCTGGAGCTGCTCCAGCGTTCCGGCCTGCGGGTCGTGACGAGCGGCGGCGGGCTGGGCGCGGCGGTGTGCGCGATCGACGGCGTGGGGAGCACGGACGCATCGAGCTACAGCACGTGCCTCGGACAGGGGAGCTACTGGGCGTACTCCCAGTACGTGGGCGGCGCCTGGCGGCTGTCGCCGGTGGGCGCATCGAGCTCGGTCGTCTCCGACGGCGCGGTGGAAGGCTGGGCGTACGGGAACAACGCGAAGCCCGACGCGCCGGGGACGATCTGCCCGACGGCGACGCCAACTCAACCGCCGTCCGCGACGGTGCAGGCGCCGACGGTGCGTCCTACCGCCACGTCTACGCCGGCCCCGAGCTCTCCGACAGCGGCAGCCACGTCGACGGTCCCTCCTCCCGCGACGACGGCGCTGCCGGCGTTGCCCGGTGCGACAGCGACGCCCGTGCCGCCGGCGCCTGGCGTGCCGATGAGCGAGGTGCGCGGCGCGCGGGCGGCTCCGGGCGCGTCCAGTGTGACGCCGGCGCCCTCCCGCACGCCGGGACCCCCTGCGTCTGTGAGCGCCACAGCATCGGCGACGGCGGCGAGCGGCATGATCATCGGTGCGGCGGAAGGCAAGGCGAACGCCGCGCGCGCGGAGACGGGCGGCGCTGGTCCGTCGTCGACGGGCGGGCGCGGCCTGATCGCGTTCGCCATCGTCGCGGGCGCGCTCGTCGCGCTCGCGGGCCTGGTGGTCCGCCGCCGGAGGCAACGCGATGGCTAGCGAACACAGACTTGTACACGGGCCGGACACTGGAGGGTGGAAGATGGACGGTAGAGGCGTGGGACGATGCCCGGAGGGGGCCATATCGGGCGCTCGGCGCGTAATCTCGCGCGGGCTGAAGGCCCGCGCTCCGCGTGTAGGGGTGAGTTGTCATCCGCCGGAGCGGCGCCGCCGCTCCATGTGGAATGGCTAGCGCGATCGCGGTGGACGTGCCGGGTGCGCCCGTCCGGACGGGACCACACCGGCTCGCCTCGTCGCTCACGCTGTGCGTCGCGAGCGCGGTCGGCCTCGTCGCGTTCCTCTACCCGTTCTTGCTCGCGAACGCGCCGGACGGCGGGGCGAACGCCGCACACTCGGGCGATGCGCCGCTCATCTTCGGGGCGCTCATCTCGTTGTCCGCGATCCTGTTCCTGATCGAGCTGTCGTCCGGTGCGATGAACGCGAAGCTCGCGTCGACCCTCGCCGTGCTGGCGGTCGCGGCGGCGGTGCTGCGTGTGCCGCGCCTGCCGGCGGGGGCGACCGCGTTCTTCCTCTTGATCATGCTCGCCGGCTACGTGTTCGGCCCGCGCTTCGGCTTCCTGCTCGGGGCGCTCGCGCTCTTCGTGTCCTCGTTCGTCTCGGGCGGCTTCGGGCCGTGGGTGCCGTTTCAGATGTTCGCGTCGGGGTGGCTGGGGCTGACGAGCGGCTGGCTCGGCGCGCTCCGGCCGCGTCTGGCGCGCCATCGCAGGGCGGAGATCGTGCTGCTGTTGTGCTTCGGCGCCCTCTGGGGGTTCGCCTTCGGCGCGCTGATGAACCTCTGGTTCTGGCCGTACGTCGCGACGGGAGACGCCACGTCGTGGCGGCCGGGCCTGGGCCTGGTGGCGACGGTGCGTCACTACTGGGCGTTCTATCTTCTGACGTCGGCGGGCTGGGACGCCTGGGGGGCGATCGCCAACGTCGCGCTGCTCGCCGTCGCGGGCAGGCCGATCCTGTCGGTGCTCACGCGGTTTCGCGCGCGGTTCCAGGTCGACTGGTCACCCTGACGCGCGGCGGCATTCGCCGGGCTGTTGGGGGTGTGAAGAGATGGTCGGGGCGACTGGATTCGAACCAGCGACCTCCTGACCCCCAGTCAGGTGCGCTACCGGGCTGCGCCACGCCCCGACGACCGGCAGCGTAGCACGCGCTTGTGTGCGCTTCAACGGACGGCCGGCGCGCGCGGTTGTGGATCCTATCGCAAATATGCGAGAATAGGCGATGGCCGATGTCGAGCCCTACACGGATCGCCGGGGGAACGAGCCGGTCATCGACTACATCGCGAAGCTCGCCAAGGCGAGGCCCGCGGAAGCGGCGTCGATGCTGCGTTACATCGACCTTCTCGAGGCGAAGGGAGAGAGGCTGCAACCGCCGTTCGCGGCCCTGATCGACGCCAAGATACGGCTGTTCGAACTGCGCCCGGGAAATCATCGCGTCGCCTATGCGTTTCACCGCGGCACGTATGTCCTCTTGCACGCCTGGAGGAAGAGGACGCAGAAACTGCACGAACGGGAGGCGACGAGGGCGCGCTCACGGCTCGCGGACTGGCTCCAGCGCCACCCGGAGCCAGACCCGCGCGGGTCGGGGCGACACCATGGAGGTGCCAGGACATGACGAGTTGGCAGGAAGCACGCGCGAAGCTGCTCGCCGAGAACGCCACCCTGAGGGAGGAGTACGACCGACTTGGACCGCGCTTCGAGACGCTCTCCAAGTTGATTGACGCCAGAGAGCGACTGCACCTCTCACAGAGCGAGCTCGCCCGACGCATGGGCCTGCGCGCGAACGTCATCAGTCGCCTGGAGTCGGCGCAGCATAGCCCGCGTCTGGACACCCTCATCGCGTATGCACGTGCGCTCGGACTCGGTCTCAAGCTTGAGCTGGTCAAGCAGGGCAACCCGGCGAACGCGTCGCGTCGGGGTGGCCCGGCGGCCGCCGCGGGCCGCAGACCCGCCGGCCGGGATGCGTCCACAAGGAGACGCGTACCGGCGGCGCGGGATCACGCCCGGGCGGCGCGGTAGCACGCCGCACCTACCCCGCCGCGCGCATCGCGACGGTGACCAGCAGGGTGCAGTCCGTGAGTGCGGTCGCGGTGTGCGGCACTTCTTCCTGCAGGACGACCATACCGGCCGACGCCAGCTCGCGGTCCGTGCCGGCAGCCGACACGCGGGCGCGGCCGCGGAGGACGTGGATGCTCACGACGCCTTCGACCTGGTGTGCCTGCAAGGCGACGCCCTTGCGTAGCGCGACGAGCGTCAGGCGCAGCGGGCCTTCCTTGACGAGCGTCTTGGCGGCGCGCCCGGCCTTCGATGTCAGCGCACGTTCGCGCAGGGCCGCTTCCTCGGCGGGCAGCGCAAACGTGAGCGCGGCGCCGCTCAGTGTGTGGGTGCGCAGGTAGGCGTGCCGAGGGGTGGTCATGTGAGGCTCCTTCCTCCGGGGTGTGCGTCCGCGTCTTCACTCCAGTGTAGCGGTTCTCACGTGGCGGCTCGCCAGCAGGGCCGCACACGCGGCGGGAGTCCGTCGGACGGGGCGCCGACGGGTTCGCCTGGGCTGTATCGCGCCGATCCGGCTTCGCCGGATGCACAGCCGAGGGCGGCTGTGCTCCACGCCCGAGGGGCCCGTCTGGGCTTCGCCGGGGCAAGGGCAACTGGGAGGGTAGCGCGCGCCCGTGGCCGTTCGCGGATGGAGCGACAGGGCGCGATCACCCTGCGGCGACGCCCGGAGACGTGCTGCGCTACTGCTCCACGCGCATCACGACCTGGCCGTTGAGCTTGAAGGCCGTGCTCAGGGAACCCCCGAAGAGCTTGACGAGGTCGCCCAGAGGCGTCACCGGGGCGTAGTTGCACTGGACGTCGACGGTCACCTGGTTCGGGGTGCCGCCGCTGTACGTTGCCGTCGGCGTCTGCAACGGACAGGAGATGAGGCCGCTCGCCGACTTCTGCGCCTCCGCGATCGCGGCGGACGCGCTGCCGCCCTTGAGCGCGCCGGCCCGCGCGCCGTCTCGCGCCGCGTTCGTCACCGACACCTGGTCCGTGATCGCGAAGCCGAACTCCAGGATGCCCAGCACGAGGATCAGGAGGACCGGCATGATCAGCGCGAACTCCAACAGCGACTGGCCGCGCTGGCCACGCACGGCCCGCGGGATGCGCGCCGGGGCCGATGGAGCCGGTATCGCGGCCGGAACCGCCGTGCGATGCGCCAGGTCGCTGTGCATCATCGTGCGCCTCACTCCGTCAGGCTCGACGCGCCGGCGGTCGTCGGCGTGGCGTTCTGGGTCTTGTCGTAGTTGATCGTGACGCCGCGGGTGCCGTCCTGGACGCTGATCATGTTCACGACGACCAGCGAGTTCAGGGTCGCCGTGCCCTTGTCACCGAAGAGCGCGAGCGAGGAACGTGCGTAGATCGTGCCGGTGATCGAGGGGTTACTCGCGTCGCGCGACGTGAGCCCGGCGGCGTTGTTGCGGTCGTAGAAGATCGCGATGCCCTGCTCAGGGCCGCTCGTCGGCGCTGTGATGTTGAACGTGGCGGCGTCATTGATGTAGAGATTGCCGCCATCGGTCTCGCCCGGCGTGCACGGCGTCGGATAGGACGGGCAGGCGAAGTAGAGCGTGACGCCGTTTCCGGACACGGCGCCGCTGTTGTGGGCGGCGAACTGGCCCGTGATGATGTAGGTGCCCGGGTTGAGCGTCAGGTTGCCGCTGCCGCCGACACTGATGCTGCTGTAGATGCCGGGATTGATCGTCTGGTTCTTGCTGGCCGACACGGAGCCGTAGTTCGGGCCGCTGACCGAAGGCACGGGGAGCGACGCCAGCGGGTCGGAGACCGGAGGGACGCCGCACTGCGCCGTCGGCGTGAAGGTACCGGTGTTGTGCAGCTCGGTGCAGCCGACCACGCCGATGGTCGGCGCCGTCACCTGGGCGCTGTCCTTGAGCAGGCCCGCGTTCGCGGCGCTCGAATTGACCACGATGCCCAGACCGTTCACCCTCAGCGTCGCCGCGTTGTTGCCGAAGAGCGCCTGCGGTGCGCTTGAGCTGAGGACGCAGAGGGCGCAGCGCAGCCCGCTCGCCGTCGCGACGGCGTGTCCGGTCACGGTCACGGTGTTGCGCTTGAGGACCTTCATGAACGCCGTCGCCACGTCCTGGCTGATCGTCACTTCGACGGAGTTCGGGTCGCCGTTGTGGGACTTGCTGGTCGTCGGCGGCGTGGAGACCGTCACGGTGACGCCGGGGTCGGCCGGATAGGTGTGGCCGTTGCAGGTGACGGGGCCGCTCCGGTCGACATAACCGTTGAGGGCGGCGGCGCAGGTCGCGTCGGCGATCGCGTCCGTGGGCGAGCCGCCGGGCAGGTCGTCGGCGCCCGAGACGGCCGCCGCGTCCGCCGCGTTCTGGGCTGACCGGAGTTTCGTGCGTGCGATGCCTACGTCGAGGGCCAGCCCCGCCGCGACAGCAATCCATTCGGGCATTGGCCCCATTGTCTCAGGCGGCTCGGGCACATCGCGGCCCGCGCGCCGAGGGCCACGCCGTGCGGCGCGGCCCGACGCCGGCCCGC
>JAKAMA010000026.1 GCA_021813085.1 Chloroflexota bacterium
GGCCGACTGCATCGCCGCCTGCACGCTCAACCTCTTCGTCAAGGACGGCATCGTCTGGCGCGAGGAGCAGAACACCATCTACGAGGCCTCCGGCGACCACCTGCCCGACTTCAACCCGCGCGGCTGCCAGAAGGGCATGATCTACTCCGACCTGATGTACGACGCCACGCGCATCAAGTACCCGCTGCGCCGCGTCGGCCCCCGCGGCTCCGGCAAGTGGGAGCGCATCTCCTGGGAGGACGCCCTCACCGCGATCGCCGATAAGGTGCTCGACGTCGCCGCCACCGACGGCCCCGAATCCATCGTCTACGACATGGGCACCACCAACATCGACTTCGGCCCCGGCACCCCGGCGCAGTTCCGCCTGATGGACCTCATCGGCACGACCTCGCTCGACGAATGGGCGAGCGTCGGCGACCTGCCGATGGGCGCCATCCAGACCTGGGGGCTGTTCAACACCGACGGCACATCCGACGACTACTGCAACTCCGACTACATCATGATCTGGCTCGGCAACCCCGCCTACACGCGCATCCCCGACGTGCACTTCATGCTCGAGGCGCGCTACAAGGGCGCACAGGTCGTGCTCGTCGCGCCCGACTACAGCCCGACCGCCATGCACGCCGACCTCTGGCTCAACCTGCGCGTCGCCACCGACGCCGCCCTCGCCCTCGGCATGGCGAAGGTGATGGTCGACGAGGACCTCTACAAGCCCGACTACGTCAAGGAGCAGACCGACCTGCCGCTGCTCGTGCGCGAGGACGACGGCCGCTTCCTGCGCCAGTCCGACGTCACCGCGGGCGGCAGCGACGCGATCTTCTACTTCTGGGACGAGGCCACGCGCGCCATCGTCGAAGCGCCCGGCAGCATGGGTCACGCCACGGCGTCCATCGCCCTCGGCGGCCTGCGCCCCGCCCTCGAAGGCCGCTACGACGTGACGCTACACGACGGCCGCGGCGTCAGCGTGCGCCCGCTCTGGGAGCGGCTCTGCGACGAGCTGCGTGACTACACACCCGACCAGGTCGCGCGCATCACCGGCCTCCACGCCGACACTGTGCGCAAGGTGGCGCGCGACTTCGCGCGGGCGAACGCCGCGACCATCTTCGCCTCCTGGGGCGCCTGCAAGCACTATCACATGGACCTCTTCCAGCGCTCGATGATCCTGATCTCCGCGCTCGCCGGCCACACGGGCAAGCAGGGCGGCGGCCTGCGCATCGGCGCCTGGTGGAACCTGCCGCTGAACTACGACAAAGGCCAGCTTGCCTTCATCGGCCAGGCGCCGGCCGACGGACAGCGCCCAAAGGTGCGCGACATCGAGAACATCATGAAGACGATGTCCGCCACGATGTCGAGCAGCGCGCCTACGATGGCCTGGCTCTACGCACACGACGCCGGCTACCGCGACGTCGTCAACAACCAGGCGTTCCACGACCCGGCCCTGCCGCACCCCGTCGCCGACTACGCGAAGGAGGCGTTCGACAACAACTGGATGCCCGTCGGCCCCAAGCCGAGGATGATGCTCTACACGAGCATGAACCCGCTCCGCCGCTGGCCGGCGCCCCACATCATCCGCCAGAACCTCTGGGAAAGCCTGGAGATGATCGCGACGTGGGAGTTCCGCATGTCCAGCTCCGCCATGCAGGCGGACATCATCTTGCCCGCCGCCGGCTGGCACGAGAAGGCCGGCGTCAAGTTCTGCCAGTCGCTCGTCCCCTACATCTGCGTCGGCGACGAGGCGGTCGAGCCCCTCTACGAATCGCTGAGCGAGTTCGATATCATGGCGCGGCTCGCTCAGACGCTGCAGACGCGCGCCCGCCAGCGCGAGGAGGGGACGTACGTCGACGCCCGCGGCCAGGCACACGACCCGGCGCACTTCTACGACAACTGGAGCATGAACGGCGAGTTCAACGAAGGCGACAGCACGAAGGCGCTCGACGTGTCGATCAGCATGTCGCAGCCGCTGAGCGGCACGCCCTGGTCCGAGATCGCGGCGAAGGGCGCCGTACGCGTCAAGACCCCCGGCAGCTACGGCCCGATCACCGCTATCTGCTCCGACTTCGAGGATGGCCAGGCCCTTGCGCCGCTCAAGTGGTTCGTCGAGAAGAAGGAGCCGTGGCCCACCCTCACCGGCCGCCAGCAGTTCTACCTCGATCACCCCTGGTACCTCGACGCCGGCGAGGGCCTCCCCGTCCACAAGGAGAACCCCAAGACCGGCGGCGACTACCCGATCGAGGTGACGGGCGGCCACACACGCCACAGCATCCACGCGATCTTCCGCGCCAACAAGACGCTGCTCAACCTCCAGCGCGGCGAACCCGTGCTCTACATGAGCGACCGCGACGCCCTCGAGCGCGACATCCGCGACCACGACCTGGTCTGGGTCCACAACGACGTCGGCGGCTACCAGGTGCACGCCAAGCCCACGCCCGCCGTGCAGCCCGGCCAGGCGATCATCTACCATGCGTGGGAGCCCTACCAGTTCGCGGGCTGGAACAGCAGCCAGACCATCGTCGCCGGCGCCTTCAAGCCGCTGCACATGCTCGGCGGCTACGGCCACCTCAGCTTCCGGCCGATCCATGGCCAGCCCAGCCACACGCCCCGCGCCCAGAAGGTCGAGATCGAAAAGGTCGCCGCACCCGGCGCGGCGGGAGGATGACGATGGACGACACCACGACCCCGGCGGCGGCCGCGGTCCCAGCCACGCCCTTCGCGGTCACGCTCGGCGAGGGCACCGACGGCAACGTCCTCGCGACGCTGCTCAAGCAGCACATCGAGGCCGTCGTCGCCGCCGAGCCGCGCAAGGCCGGTGCGGCCGCCCGCATCCACGGCCGGCTCGGCATCCGCTCGACGGAGCCCGTCGCCGACGTCACCCTGGTCTTCGCGCCCGGCGGCGTCACCATCCGCGGCGGCATCGAGCCGGGCGTCGACGGCACGATCACCGGCCCGCTCAAGCTCCAGACGGAGACGCTCGTCGCGAAGGCGAACCCCTACACGGCGATGCTGCGCCGCCAGCTCAAGGTGCGCATCCGCCTCTCCCGTCCCCTCTTCACCGCGCAGGCCTACGGGTTCCTGAAAGTGCCGCCGTCCCTCCGCCCGAAGGACTGAGAGGCAGCACGCACGGCGCACGTCACGTAGGGGCACAACGCCTTGTGCCCCAACATCGCCCGCCCGAAGGACGTGAGCGTCCGCGCGCGCGGCCTACGCCGCCAGCAGCGTCTTGACGTACGCCAGGTCCGCCGCCAGCACACTGTCGATCAGCGATGCCAGCGCCGCGTAAAACGGCGACGGCGTGCACGACGCGAGCTTGCGCCGAAGCTGCGGCCACCAGCGCCCCGGGTGCCGCGCGAGGAAGTCGCGCTCGGCGCGCAGGAACGGCGCCGCGTCGCCGCCGCGCGCCCGCGCCAGCCCCTCCGTGAACACCATCACCTGCAGGAACTCCAGCTCCACCGTGATGTGGTCGGGCAGCTCGCGCGCCGCCTCGTCGACCTTCATGCCGAAGAAGCGATAGAACCGCAGCGTCTCCTCCATCGCCTGCTTGCGCGCGCCGGACCACTCGCCCCCGTACAGCGGGCACGGCGGCCGCACGGTGCCGACGTCGAACAGGCGGATGTACTCCGCCTGGAAGTCGACGTAGCCACCGTCGTCCACCAGCGCCCTGTAGTCCGGCGGCTGCGCCAGCGCGTACGGCAGCGCACCGACGAGCGGCTCGACCCGCACGGCGAACGCACCCGTGCTGACGTCGGCGTGAAACTCCGCGCTCGGGAACTCGATCGCATCCGCGAGCGTCGCGTACACCTCGCTGCGCGCCGCCTCCGCGTCGCCGATCTCCTCGATGGTCTCCGCGGTCATGCGTCGATCTCCAGCGGCTCCCACACCGCATGATACGCCTTCAGTCCCCCGCGCTCCTTGTTCGACCCCTGCCAGACCGCGAAGGTGCACTTGTGCGTCATCCCGGGCGCCAGCGGCACGACGTACTCCGCCGGCAGGTTGACGTGGAACGGCCGCGCGATGACGACGCGCCACGTTCCGTTGCCCCACGACCCGTGCCCCGAGAGCGGCGTCTCGGCGTGGCGCACCGTCGTGCCGCGGCCCGTCGCCGTCACATAGAACGGCGTCTCGATGTCCGCGCGCCACAGCCACATATTCACCGGCTGTGCTGGCAACCCCATCTCCGCGATCGGCGCGTCGTCCTTGATCGGCAGCATCACGCCCGCCTGATCCGGGAAGTTCGCCATGTCGTCCGGGTCACTGTCGTCCGTCGCGTCGTCCCACTCCAGGCGGAAGAAGATCACCTCGCCGTTGTGTGCCGCCCGCACTCGCACGTCGGGCGTCAGTCCATGCTGCAACGACTTCCACTTGTTCTGGATGTACTCCGAAGGCTGGAGCACGAGCGGTGTCGATGACAGCGGCATGCGCTGCGGCCCGACCGCCGCCCACGTGCCCGCGTCCGGGTCGAGCAGCGACGCTGTGTCCGCCGTCAGCCGCACCGCCTTCACCATGGCGCACGCACCCGGTCGTCTTCGCCGACGGGGCGATAGTACGCGCCGCCGGCGCAGGCGCGGCACATCGGCCCGTCATCGCCCGCGACCTGGCGGTGGTCGTTCACCTCTTCGCCGCACACCACACAGACCACCCGCTCGACGGGCTTGCCTGGCCGGTCGTACGCGCCCACCTCGACGCTGACCTCCTGCACCGTGAACAGCGCCTCGTCCGGCAGCGAGCGATATGCCGCCATCTGCGCCTCTCGCCGGTCGAGGTGCGGGTACAGCGCCGCCGCCCGCTCGCGCGAGTCCGCGCGCGCCACGACGCGCACGGCGTAGCCCGTCTCCGTGTTGAGGAACGTCGCGGCGAGCTTGCCGTAATCCACCAGTTTCAGCGTGCGCTTCCCCGGCCGGCAGCCCGTCACCGTCTGCACCGCGTCCGCGCCGCAGCGGTCCACCTCCACCCAGGCGATCAGTTGCTTCGACCGCTTCGGCTGCTCGATCCCCACCGCGCGGCAACCCAGCAGCGCCAGCCGCACGCCGAGCACCTGACCCGGGCAGATGTGCCCGTGGAACGCCTCCGCCTCGCGCATCGCGCGGTCGAGGGCGTCCTGCGCCGGGTCGCGCGCCGCGAGCCAGTCCATGATGTAGCGCGCGACTTCCGCCGGGTTGTCCCGCTCCAGCGGCGTCGCCTCGCCGTCCGTCGAGATCACGCCCAACAGCTCGCCCGCGTCCTCGCGCGGCGACCGCGCATCGCCCGGGCCCAGCAGCAGCAGGTACGGCGTCGCGACGCCCTGGAACCCCTCGGCGAGGATCAGGTCGACGTTGTCGCCGAGCCGCGCCGCAAGCTCGAGCAGCCCCGGCTCCCGCGCCGGCGCCTCGAACGTCGCGACCTTCCCCGGCGCCACCACCGTCACCGAGAGCGCGCCCGCGTCCGCGTAGCGGAACGAGTCCTTCCCGCGGCGGTCGAGATCGACCCGGTGGTGCGCGTGCTTGAGCACCGCGACGCGCACGCCGCGCGCCAGCAACAGCCGCACGACTTCGGTCAGTAGTGTCGTCTTCCCCGAACCCGACCGGCCCAGCATGCGGATGATCGGCGCCATACTCCGACGCTACGGCCCGCGGCATGTGGGCTGGTAGGGCCGTTCGTCACGAACCGCGCGCCCCGCGCCATCCGACCCCGTGCCATTTGGCCCCTTGCCGATGGTATCCGGCACTTGCCGATCGCCTGCCTCCCGGCGACGATGCAGGTGCCCGGCTGACGACGGAGGGATGATGCCCATCGAGACGCGCCGCCCGCACGCGGCGAAGGACGAAACCACCGAAGCCACCTACCGCGACCGCTTCACGTTTGACCGCGTCGCCTGGGGCAGCCACTGCATCGACTGCTACCCCGGCAACTGCCCCTACCGCGTCTACCTCCGCGATGGCAAGATCGCCTTCGAAGAGCAGGCCGGCGTCCTGCCCGTCATCGAGCAGGGCGTGCCCGACATGAACCCCATGGGTTGCCAGAAGGGCGCCCAGTGGAGCCGCACTCTCGCCGGCGGCGAACGCGTGCACTTCCCGCTCAAGCGCACGGGCGAGCGCGGCCGCGGCGGCTGGCAGCGCATCTCGTGGGACCAGGCCTGCGACGAGATCGCCGACGGTATCATCGACGCCATCGAGGACCAGGGTCCGGAGTCGATGATCGCGCTCTCGGGCTGCAACATGAGCACCTGGGGCGTCACCGGCCGCACCCGCTTCTACGGCCTCGTCGGCGGCATCACCACCGACCTCAACTCCGAGATGAACGACTTCTCGCCGGGCCACTACCTGACCTACGGCAAGTTCGACCCCGTCAGCAGCATCGACGACTGGTTCCACGCCGACGTCTTCTTCATCTGGTTCTCGAACCCCGCCTTCACCCGCATCCCCCACCAGCACTACATCACCGAGGCACGCTACCGCGGCGCCACCATCGTGACGGTCGCCCCGGACTACTCTCCCTCGGCCATGCACGCCGACTACTACCTCGCCGTGCGCCCTGGCACCGATGCCGCGCTCGCGCTCGGCATGGCGGCGGCCGTCGTCGAAGAGGGCCTCGTGCACGAGCGCTTCGTGCAGGAGCAGACCGACCTGCCGCTCCTCGTGCGCGACGACACGCAGCGCTTCCTCGTTGAGGCGGACCTGACCGAGGGCGGCCACCCCGAGCAGTTCTTCTGGCTCGACCGCAAGACCCGCAAGCTCGCCCCGGCGCCGCGCGGCACCCTCGCGCTGGGCCGCGTCGACCCGGCGCTCAGCGGCAGCATCACCGTGACGCTCAAGGACGGCACGAAGACGACAGCGCGGCCCGTGTACGAGCGCGTCGTCGCGCGCCTCCGCGACTACACCCCGGAGAAGGCAGCGCAGATCTGCGGCGTCGACGCGGCGACGATCCGCGAGATCGCGCGCAAGGTCGCGAAGGGCCGCACGAAGACGCTTGGCAGCCTGAACAACGCCGGCAAGTACTACCACGGCGACCTCATCGAGCGCTCACAACTCCTGCTCCTCGCGTTCACCGGCAACTGGGGCCGCAAGGGCACCGGCGTCGAGGCCTGGATCGCCGCGCTCTTCGACGGCTGGCTCCTCTCGGCGGCTAAGCCCCAGCGTGGACCTGAGATGGCGCGCGCCCTGCACGGCGCCTACCAGCAGTTCGTCTCGAACATCAACGCCGAAGACCCCACCATGACCCGCGAGCTGGCGACGATCGAGTTCACCAAACGCTCCGCCAACGACGGCGGTGGCGGCTGGGTGCCCCCCATCTTCCTCTGGTACAACCACGCCGGCTTCGGCGACAACTGGAACCGCGCCGACTGGAACGACGAGACGATGCCCCGCCCCTTCGAGGACTACTACAACGAGGCCCTCGACCGCGGCTGGTGGGCCGGCACCCCGAAGAAGGCCGTCGAGCCGCGTGTCTTCATCGAGTGCGGCGGCAACGCCCTGCGCCGTACCCGCGGCGGCCGGCGCATGCTGGTCAAGCACCTCTGGCCCAAGCTCAAGACGATCGTCACCATGGACATCCGCATGTCCGCGACCGCCCTCGAGTCCGACTACGTCCTGCCCATCGCCAGCCAGTACGAGAAGATCAGTTTCGGCATCCCGAGCACGCACACCATGAACCTCACCTTCTGCGACCGCATCGTCGATCCGATCGACGAGGCGAAGCCGGAGATCGAGATCTTCGGCCTGCTCGCGAAGGCCCTGGCGCGCCGGGCGAAGGCGCGCGGCTTCACGACGTACAAGGACGGCGAAGGCGCAGAACGCCGGCTCGACGACATCTTCGAGCGCTACTCCTGCGGCGGCCTCCTCGAGGACGAGGACGCGCTCGCCGACGAGATGATCCAGGACACCACCATCACCGGCGCCCTGCCCGAGGGATCGACGCTGGCGACCGTGCGCGAGAAGGGCTTCATCCGCTTCAGCGGGCTCGGCATGAATGCCCGCGCGCTCGGCCAGGCGACCGAGATCGAGCCCGACAGCACCTTCGCACCCTTCCGCAACCACACCGAGAAGAAGTACCCGTATCCGACGCTGACGCGCCGCGCCCAGTTCTACATCGACCACGACTGGTTCCTCGAGGCAGACGAGCAGCTCCCGCGCCACAAGGATCCGCCGAAGGCCGGCG
The DNA here is from genome assembly GCA_021813085.1 of Chloroflexota bacterium. Lineage (GTDB taxonomy): Bacteria > Chloroflexota > Dehalococcoidia > DSTF01 > JACRBR01 > JADMII01. Next base: position 8,128 of record JAKAMA010000026.1, read on the forward strand.
GCGACTACGCGCTGCTGATCACCAGCGGCCACAACCGCTGGAGCATCCACTCCACGAACATCGCCAACCGGCTGATGCTCCAGACGCACCGCGGCGAGCCGCACCTGCTCATGAACCCGGCCGACGCCGCCAGCCGCGACCTCGCCGACAACGACATGGCGGAGGTGTTCAACGACCTCGGCGCGTTCCAGACGCCGGTGAAGACCTCACCCTCGGTGCGCCCCGGGCAGATCATCATGTACAACGGCTGGGAGCCCTACCAGTTCCCGAACTGGGACGGCCCCTCGGACATCGAGCCCGGCATGATCAAATGGCTGCACCTCGCCGGCGGCTACGGGCACCTGAAGTTCTGGCCGACGCAGTGGCAGCCCGCGCCCGCCTGCCGCGGCACGCGCGCCGAGGTGCGCCGGCCGGCGTCCCATACGGGCCGCACGCCCTGAGCCACGCCTGCGCGCCGTCCGTCAGGCGGGGGACGGCGGCGCGCATCCATGATCCGCCTAGGCGGCGCTCCAGCCGAGCGCCGCCCGGGCGGCTGCCGACATCCGCGCCGGCGACCACGCCGGCTCCTCGACGATGTCGACGTCCACCGTCTCGACGCCGGGCACGGACTCCAGCGCCGCGCGCACGTCCGCCTCCACCTGGTCCGCCACCGGGCAGCCCGGTGCCGTCAGCGTCATCGTCAGGTGCGCGTACGCGTCGCGCACCACGATCCCGTACACCAGCCCGAGGTCGACGATGTTCACGGGGATCTCCGGGTCGTACACCCGCCGCAGCGCGTCCAGCACCTGCTCGCGCGTCACCGTCGTCTCGATCAGCGTGCACTCCACCGGCGCCACGCCGTCCGCGCGCCGGCCCGGGTCGGCAGCCACCGCCGCGTTCAGCGTGTCGACGAGCACATCGGCCTTGGCGCCGACGAACGCCGCCGCGCGCGCGACCGTGATCGTCGGCGCCATGCGCGCGCGCATCTCCGGGTCCGCCAGCGGCCCGAAGCCGAAGTCCAGCAGCACCTGCAGGACGATCGGCCCCAGCCGGAGCGCCTCCGCCACCGTCATGTCGGCGTACACCGGGCCGTCGCCACGTGCCGGCTCCGGCGCCGCGCCGACCGGCGCTGGCGTCTCCTCCGCGGCGCCCGCCTCGGGCGCGGCTGCCTCGACCGGCTCGACCACGACTGCCGCCGGTGCCGCGAAGCGCGCGTACATCGCCGTCGCCAGCTCCGCCGCGAAGACCGCCAGCCCAAAGAACAGCAGCACGCCGGCCGCCGTCAGCAGCTTGAAGTCGAGAGGCGACGGCGCCAGCGTCAGCGCCACCGGCGCCACGCGCAGCACCGCCGCCGCGCCGACGAGCCCGAACGACGCCGGCACCAGCCCCGGCCAGCGGAGCGCCCGCCCCGAGAACACCGGCACCACCCGGTACGCCATCGCCATGATCATCAGCGTCGCGAAGCCGAGCAGGAACGCGTGCCGGATCGCGCCCGCCGCGTACATCGGCGTGTAGCCGCCGTCCAGCTCGCGCAGCCGCCAGTACACGTCGAGCGACACCCCGACGAGCAGCCAGGCGTACGCCACCTGCACCATCGGCCGGTACGCGGGCGGCGCCTCGACCGGCGGCGCCTCTCCGTCCGCCGGCTCGAACACCCGCAGCGCTACCACCGCCGCGACGACAGCGAGCGCCAACGCGAACGTGCTCGCGTACATCGCGTCGCGCGGCCATGCCGCCGCCGTGAACTGCGGCGCCCACGTCGCCGCCACGCGCAGCGGCGCCGCCAAGAGCAGCACCCAGAAGGCCGCGTCGCGCAGCCGCGTGTGTACCGGCCGCAGCGAGAGGAAGAACGGCAGCGCCCGGAACGACACCCCCAGCACGAAGAACACCACGAACCCGTACACCACGGCCTCGAGCAGCGCGGCGTCACCCGCCGCGGGCAGCAGCCGCTCGCCGCGCACCGCCGCGCGGACCACGAGATACGCGTTCATCGCCAGCGCGATCACGAACCACCCCGCGCCCACGAGCACGTAACGGTCGAACCCCTCACGCTTGTCGCGCGCCCGCCAGAACACGCGGGCGACGTACCAGGCGAACACCGCCGCGCCGACGAGCTCCAGCGGCGCCGACGCACCGAGCATCCAGCGCAGGAACCCTTGCCCGTGCGGCTGCGCCAGCATCCGCAGCGTCACGCCCGACAGCATCAGCGCGTACGACCCCAGCACGATGCGGCGTCCAGGCGGCGGCTGCCCCTTGAAGCGCGGCAACACGTGGTACGCGATGCCCATGACGAACAGCCCCAGGTAGCCGAACACCTGCACGTGCCCGTGCGTCTGCACGAGCGCCAGCCACGACGCCCCGCGCAGGGCGCCCCAGCCGCCGCCCGTCATCGCCGCCGCGATGCCGCTCGTCACGCCGACGACCAGCGCGATCGCCAGCGACGTCATCAGGAAGAGCGGGTAGTGTGCGCCGGCGCCGCCGTCCATCCGCGCCGTCTCGCGCGCCTCGCCGCCCGGCTCGCCGGCCGCCGCACGGCCCGTCTGGGACGCCGCGTACGCGTCCAGCTCGGCGATGAGCTGCTGGGGATCGACGTGGTGCACGGCGGCGAAGAAGCCCACAGGCTCGACCGGCCCGTCGGGCCCGCCGCAGCCGGTCAGGCCGTACTTGTCGAAGATCTTCTCCGCCCCCGGGTAGCGCGTGACGGCCTCGCGCACCGTCGTGCGGCCCGTGATCAGTCCAGGCATGGTGACGCCTCCTGGGCCGAGCGTATCGACGCGCGCCCGCCGGCGCTGTAACTTTGGTCGCATGGAGCAGCCGACACGCCCCGCAGGGCCCTTCGCCTCCGTCCCCTACTTCTCCGGGCTCACGGACGATGAGCGCGCGCGCGTCGCCGCCCGCGCGCGCCGGCGCAGCGTGCGGCCGGGCGATGTGCTCTTCGTCGAGGGCGAGGAGTGTGCTGGCCTCTTCGTCGTCGTCAGCGGCCTTGTCAAGCTCTACAAGACCTCCCCCGACGGCAAGGAGCAGGTCGTGCGCCACATGGGCGCGGGCGACTCGTTCAACGAGGTGCCGGTCTTCGACGGCGGCCCCAACCCCGTCACCGCCGCCGCCGTCGAGCCCGGCGAAGTGCTGATCTTCTCGCGGCCCGCCGTGCTCGAACTGCTGCGCGACTACCCCGCGTTCGGCGCCGCCGTCGTGCAGGTGTTCGCGTCGCGCCTGCGCCACCTTGTCGCGCTGGTCGAGGACCTGTCGTTCCGCCAGGTCACCGCGCGCGTCGCCCGCATCCTCCTGCAGTCCCTCGACCCCCACGAAGGCATCGGCGCCGGCGCCGGCGTGCGCGCGCGCGTCACCCAGCGCGAGATCGCCGAGATGGCCGGCACGAGCCGCGAGGTCGTCGCCCGCGCCCTGAAGGCGCTCGAGGGCGCCCACGCCGTGGAGGTCCGCGCCGGCCGCATCCGCATCAGCGACCCCGCCGTCCTGCCGGCCCTCTCCTGAGACGGCGTGACGAAAGTCACAGCGGCGCCCGCCGCCGTTGTGTCAGGATCGACGACGGAGCGCGGGACCAGCCCGCGCAGGAGCCACGAAAGGTACGGCCATGAGCACCATCACCACCACCATCGACGTCCGCGCGATGCACCCGCGTGACCGCCACCCGCGCATCTTCTCCACCTTCGACGCGCTGCCCGTCGGCGACGCGATCGTGCTGATCAACGACCACGACCCGAAGCCGCTCTTCTACCAGCTCCAGGCGGAGCGCCCCGGACAGGTCGGCTGGACGCCCGAGGAGCAGGGACCCGAGCGCTGGGTGATCCGCATCGAGAAGCTGGCCGCGTGATGGGCGGCGAGGAGACGCTGACCGTCGACGTACGCGAGGACATCCGCGCCGGCCGCGAGCCCTTTGGCCGCATCATGGCCGCGGTCGCCTCGCTCCGCGACGGCCAGTCGCTGACGCTGATCAACGTCTTCGAACCGGTGCCGCTCTACGACGTGATGGCTGAACGAGGATTCGCCCACGACACGCAGCGCACCCCCGGCGGCGACTGGCAGATCCGCTTCTACCGCGCCTCCGAGGCCGCGCACCCGTAAGCCGCAGCGCTTCAGCTCCCGGCACGCGCCGGAGCGCCGCCGCCGCCGGCTGCGCCCTGGGGCCGTGGCGAAGGAGCTTCAGCTCCCGTCCCCCGCACGCGCACCAGCCACGGGAGCCCGCGCAGGCGCCGTAAGGACCCGTCCGGGTCCGCCCCGTCACCAGCCTCCAGTTGCAACAAAGGGAGCTGCGCCGCCGCTGGCGCTTCGGCCGGCGATCTTCTGCATCACCCGGCCGATAGCTCCCCCACCAGCTCCGCCAGCCGCAGCCGCGGCCGCGCGCCGACGTGGCCGATCACCTCCGCCGCGCACACGCTGGCGATGCGCCCGCACGCCGCCAGGCCGCGCCCGTGCGTCAGCCCGTACAGAAACCCCGCCGCGTAGAGGTCGCCCGCGCCCGTCGTATCGACGACCTCGGCCACGGGCGCCGCGTCGATCACGTGCACCTCGCCGTCCGAAGCCACGACCGACCCCTTCTCGCTGCGCGTCAGCGCCACCACCTCGCAGTGCCCGCGCACCCGCTGCAGCGCCGCGTCGAAGCCGTCGGCCTCGTACAGCGCGATGATCTCCCGCTCGTTCGCGAACAGCACGTCGACGTGGTCCGCCACCAGCTCC
>JAKAMA010000027.1 GCA_021813085.1 Chloroflexota bacterium
GGGTGATGGTGCGGGTGCGGGCGTGCTGGTCGCCGGCGCGGGCGGCGGCGATGCGGCGACGGTGGGTGAAGGCGAGGGCGACGGGGCCGCTGTCGCCGTCGGCGTGCTGGTGGCGGTGGCGGTGGCCGTCGGCGTGCTCGTGGCGGTAGCGGTGGGCGTGGGCGTGGCCGATGGCAGCGCCGTCGGTGTCGGTGTGCTCGTGACGGCCACCGGGGCCGTGTCGGTCGCAGCGGGCGCGGGCGCGGGCGTCGGCGGCGGCGGCGCCTCCATGAGCGAAGGGTTGAGCGGCGTCGCCATGGGATGGAAGGCGCGCGGCGCACGGTGGGGTGTCAGCCAGACGGCATGCAGCGCGCCGGCGGGGTAGTTCTGCGAGGCGTACGATGCGCCCTCCTGCGGGACGCCGTCGTGCGCGGAGATGTCATCGAACGCGATCGGCAACGACTGCGTGTAGTACTGGCCTGCTTCGGTGCGCTCGACCTGGAAGTGCAGGTGCGGGCCGGGGTGCAGGTCGTCCGCGGAGCAGGTGACGCCGGTCTCGCCGGAGGTGGCGAGGGGCTGGCCCCGCTGGACGAGGTCGCCGGGGTGGACCAGCACCGAGTCGTAGGCGAGGTGCAGGTACAGCGCCGACGTGCCGTCGCCGTGGTCGATCACGACGTAGTTGGCGTCGGAGGTGTAGGCGGGGTCGCAGCCGCCGCGCCTGGAGTCGGCCTTCACCATCGTCACCTTGCCGGAGCGGGCAGCCACGACGGTGTCGAAGACGAGGTCGAAGTCAAAGGCGTACGCGGCGAGGCCGTTGTGCGTGAAGGGCGTGTCCTCGCCCTGCGTGACGCTGTGGATTTCGCCACCGGGCCACGGCAGCAGGTAGCCGGGTGGCGCCGGGTAGAGCGGCGGCGTTCGGCTGTCCGGGACCCCGGGGATGTGGAGCGCCGGGAGAAGGGCGGCGACGATCGTCACGGTCGCCGCGAGCGCTGAGGCGAGCAGTGCCAACCTGTTTCAACCTTGCCTGGCGGGGGTCCTGACCACAGCGGCGGCCGGTCGCAGCCCCGGAGGGCAGCGCCGTCGCTTACCATAACGTATCAGCGGCGCGTCCACCAGCGATCGCCGCGGGCGGCCGCGGGGGCAGCGCCGCTGCGGCTGCCTACATGCCCGAACGCGGGCGCCGAGGAACTGTTACGTCCGGCGCCGGCGCGCGCGAGGCGTGGTCCTGGGCCGCCGTTGCGTCCATCTTCCACCTCCACCATCCAGTGTCCGGTGCGTCACCAACCAGGATCGGCCGCTACCCGTGCCACGTCAACAACAACTGGTAGAGCCGGAAGAGCAGCCGCGTGCTGTCGACGGCGATGATCTCCGGCCGCTGGTCCAGGTTCGGCTGCACGTGCTGGAACAACTGCAGCAGGTCGACGTGGACGTTCTTGCGTCCGCCGACGACGGATCTCAGCTCGAGCGTCTGGGCGTAGGGGATGTAGGGGTCGCCGCGGTCCGCGATGATGAATAGCTCCGCCTTCACGTTGGCGATGCTGGTGCGCGGAGAGAGATAGTTGAGCTCGCGCACCGCGCCGGCGGGCAGGCGGTCGATGATCGCCTGCACCTGGGCAGGGTTGCGGTTCGTCAGAAAGTCGTATGACGTCTGCCCGACGGGGCTCAGCGTCGCCAGTTGGGCCGGGGTCCTCGGGTCGCCGTTGATGAACCATTGCGTGAGCAGGTCGCGGTCGTGCGCGTTGTCGACGATGTCGATCATCTGCTGTGCGACCACATCCTCCGCGTGCGGGTTCGGCGTCCACGCCTGGTTGATGCCGTCGTAGACGATGCGGTGCGTGGCGATCGCGGCGAAGGTCTGGAGCGCGTCGAAGTAGCCGCCGACGGAGACGACCTGCGCGATGTCGTCCCGGATGCGCGGGTCGGCGGCCGCCACGAGCGCCAGCGAGCCGCCGACGCTGGCGCCGAAGAAGCCGATGCGCTTCGGGTTCACCTCGGGCAGGCCCTGCAGGTACTGCGCCTCGGCGACGAGCGCGTCGATCTCCTCCGGCTCGATGCGGTTCGCGTTGAGCCGGTCCGAGAACGGCACCAGCATCACCACGCCGGACCGCGCGGCGTCTTCGGCGATGCGCACCAGGCGCGGGTCGTCGAGCGACAGCGGCGGCGCGCCCATCGAGAACACCACGCCCTCGTGCTGCCCGCCCTGGGCCGGAATGTAGAGGTCGGCATCGATCGTGCGGGGCCCGTTCCGGCTCACGTAGCTGATCGTGACCCGCTCGCGGCGCGGCGCCGAGGAGATCAGGTCAACCGTCCGGAAGGGGAGCGGCACCTGGAGCACCATATCCGGCAGGTAGATGGCCGCGTCGACGGCGACCCGCCCGTGGCGGTTCAGGCTGATCAGCGCCGGCAGGCCGCCCAGCACAGCGAGCGCCGCCAGCAGCGGCCAAGTGCGGACGAGGAAGCGCCGGAGCCGCCGGGAGATCGCGTGCATCGCGAGATGCAGTCTAGTCGATCGTCCCGCGAGCATCCGCCGGCGGGACGCCCTCCCGGCCCGTCGCGAGCCACGGGAAGCTGCGCCACGGGGCGCCCGGCCGGCGTTCCGCCCGTGTGCAGCCGGCGGGCAGGCCGCGGAACCCTTGCGCCCGCCCTATATAAAGTGTTATATATAGCTGTCGATACACAAGTGACCCAGGTTCGGTATCGGCAGAGGAGGCCCCGCATGTTTGACTACGCGATCGGCATCGCACCGGAGTGGTACGCCGCCACACAGCACGCCCGGACCTACGAGGCGGAGCAGCACGCGTGGCTGCGCAAGCTGCGCGAGATCCAGAAGACCGAGCGCCGGCGCAAGCGCGCGGGTGCGCGCACCGTCGTCGTCAGCAAGCCGGCGAGCCTGGCCGGCGTCCACAAGATGTGGTTCTAGTGCGCTGCTTCCGAATGAGCGTGACTGAACGCGACGCCAAGCCCAGACGGGCCTGTCGGCCTGGAGCACGGCCGCCCTCGGCGGTGCGTGCGGCGAAGCCGGACCGGCGCGGTACTCAACGGTGGCGCATTGTATGGGTTCACGCCTGCGACGAGGCTCCCCTTCCCTTCACGGAAGGGGCCGGGGGTTAGGTCGGGCCGCCGCCCCGGCGTAGGTGGTCGTTCATGTCTCTCAAGCACGCCCTCCTCGGCATCCTCTCCTACACACCGATGACGGGGTATGAACTCAAGCAGTTCTTCGACTCGTCGGTGCAGCACTTCTGGAACGCCGAGCTCAGCCAGATCTACCCCACGCTGAAAAGCCTCGAGGAGCAGCGCTTCGTCGACAAGCACGTCGAGGTGCAGCAGAACCGGCCGAACCGCAAGGTGTACGAGATCACCGATCGTGGACGCGACGAGCTGGCGCGCTGGGTGCGGGAGCCCGCACCGCCGGCCGACATGCGCGACCCGTTCCTGATCAAGATCTTCTTCGGTTCTGAGCTGCCCGTCGAGGACGTGCTGATCGTCCTGCGCCGCCAGCTCGAGGAGCAGCAGAAGATGGTCGCATTCTCCGAGACCGTGCTGCGCGGACGCATCGAGCACGCGAGCAAGGAGCACCTGGAAGGCGGCCGCGCGCCGACCTTCTGGGCGCTCACGCTCGATATGGCGATCGCCTACCGCAAGGCGTACATCGACTGGTGCGAGCGGTCGATGCAGCTCCTCGAAGCAGCCGCTCTCGATGAGGAGCCCTCCGACGACGCCGCCGTACCGGCCGCCGAGGCAGCGGCGCAGGACTGACTACTTCGCCGGCGCGGCGTCCCGCTCGATCACGTGCTCGAGGATCGCGAGCCCCTGTTCCAGTTCCTCGTCGCTGACGGTGAGGGGTGGCGTCAGCCGCACCGCGTTCGGCCGCACGTTGTTGACGATCAGCCCATTCTCCAGCGCCGCGTTCGTCACGCGCTCGCCGAGATCGCTGCTGAACTCGATGGCCCACATCAGCCCCTTGCCGCGTACCTCCGTCACGTGCGGGCAGCGGTCGAGCAACGAGTGGAGGCGGCGCTCGATGATCTTGCCCTTCGCCGCGGCCCGCGCCGGCAGGTCCTGCTCGATCATGTAGCGCATCACCTCGTAGCCGACGCGCGTCATCAGCGGCTCGCCGCCGTACGTCGTGCCGTGGTCGCCGGGCGTGAACACGGCGGCGTGCTCCTTCGCCAGGAACGCCGACAGCGGCACACCGCCGCCGATGCCCTTGCCGAGCGTCATGATGTCCGGCTCGATGCCGAACAGTTCGTACGCGAACAGCCTCCCCGTGCGGCCGCAGCCCGTCTGCACCTCATCGAGGATCAGGAGGATGCCCCGCTCGTCGCACCAGGCGCGCACCTGCTTGAAATAGCCGTCGTCCGGCACGTTGATGCCGCCCTCGCCCTGGATCGGCTCGAGGAAGACCGCGACGGTGTCCGGTGTCGTCGCGCGCTTGATCGCGCCGGCGTCGTTGAAGGGAACGTGCACAAAGCCGGGCGGCAGCGGCCCGAACGGCGCCTTGTACCGCTCCGTGCCGCCGGCCGTCACCGCCTGCAGCGTCCGCCCGTGGAAGGCGTTGTCCGCAGCGATGATCTCGTACGCGCCGCCCTTCTTCTCCTTGCCCCACTTGCGTGCCAGCTTCAGCGCGCCCTCGTTCGCCTCGGCGCCGCTGTTCATGAAGTACACGCGGTCGAAGACGGAGTGCTCGATCAGCAGCTCGGCGAGCTGGATCTGCGGGATGGAGTAGAACTGGTTCGAGACGTGGATCAGCTCCTGCGCCTGCTCGCGCAGCGCGTTGACGATGACCGGATGCGAGTGCCCGAGGCTGATCGTCGCCGGGCCGCCGAAGAAGTCCAGGTAGCGCTTCCCCGTATCGTCGTACAGGAACGAGCCCTCGCCGCGGACGGTGAGGAGCGGCATGCGGCGGCCCGCGCGCAGGAAGTACTTCGCCTCTTTCTCGCGCCAGTTGGTCATCGTGGACACCTCTCGAATCAGGATATCAGACGGGGCTCCCTCTAGAAATCTTGTTCTGGTCATGCTACAGTCGCCACCGGGGACACCATGCCGGTGCAGTGCAAGAGCATCTACGAAGACGCATCGCCCGACGACGGCCTGCGGGTTCTGACGACCAACTACTGGCCCCGCGGCGTCTCGCGCGAGCGCGCCGGCACGTACGTGCGGCTGCTCGCCCCGACGCGCGACCTCCTGCGGGCCTACCGCGACGGCGAGATCAGTTGGCAGGAGTACGAGGTGCGCTACCTCGCCGAGATGCAGGATGACGCGCGCCAGCAGGAGATCGGTCGGCTCGCCGAAGCGGCGGCGGGCGGGACGGTGACGGTGATGTGCGTGTGCAAGGACGAGGCGCAGTGCCACCGCCGGCTGCTCCGCGACCTCATCGGCGAGCGGATGGAGCGGGCGTCATGAACGTCTACACCGCCGGACACAGCACGGCCGGACTCGATGACTTCATCGCGCTGCTCCTTGAGCACGGGGTCGAGGTGGCGGTGGATGTGCGCAGCAAGCCGCGCAGCCGTCTGCCGCACTTCGACCAGGCGCCGCTCGAGGCGGCGGTCGAAGCGGCCGGCCTGCGGTACCGATTCCTCGGCGACCGCCTGGGCGGCGTGCCGCGCGACCCGCGCATCGCCGCACGCTGGCGCCAGGGACACCTCGACCCGATCATCATCGGCCATCTGCGCTCGACGGACGAATGGACGGACGGCATCGCCGAGCTGACGCGCATGGCGCGCGCGGGCGGCGGCACGGCCATCTGCGTCATCTGCAGCGAAGCCGACCCGGACGAGTGCCACCGCAAGGCCGTCGCGCTGGACCTGGCGGAAGCGCTCGGCGACGCGCAGATCGTGCACCTGGCTGTCAACAGGCGGCCGCCGGCGGAGGTGGGAGTCCAGGAAGTCCTGCTGTGACGCGGGAGATCCTGCTGCTCGACGTCACGGAGATGTCTGGCGCGCACGTCTGCGTCGCCGGCATCGATCCGGCCTCGTGCGAGCAGATCCGGCTCGCCGACCCGACTCCCACCCGCGCCCTGTTGCGACGCCTCGGCGGGCTCGCGCCCGGCGACCTGATCGTCGTCGACTGCCAGCCGCTGCGCCGGCCGACTCCGCCCCACACCGAAGATGTGCGCTGGAACCCCGCATCGATCGTCAAGATCCGCACACTGGAGTTCGGCGAGCTGTACGCGATCGTTTCCCGGTGCAGCTTCCCGTCGATCGAGGACGCGTTCGGCCCCGCCGCCGGCACAGGCGCCAGCGGCAACCACTTCTGGCCGCCGGGCCGTGGCGCGCGCTCGCTCGCGACGGTGTTCGTGAAGTACGTCCGCACGACGGTCGATGACCGGGGGACTCCGAGGGTGGCGCTTCGCGACGAGGGCGGCCGCTACTACCGGTCGGTGCCGTTCCAGGATCTCGCCGTGAAGACGCACTCCGAGACGTGCGGATCGTGCGACGTCGCCGCGCGGCTCCGCGAAGAGTTCGACGGCAACGGCGTGTTCGTCCGCGTGGGCCTGACGCGCCCGTACTCGCCCGATGCGCGCCCGCCGGCATGCTGGCTGCAGGTCACCAACGTATTCGCCCGCCCGCGCGCGCACTTCCGCTGATTTGCCCCCGCCGCGGGCCATTCGCATCTTCCCACGCCTGCCCCGAACCCCCATACTCACCGCGTGGACGACCAGGCCTACCGCGAGCGCCTGGCGCGGGATGTCGCCGCGTGGCGCCGCGCAGCGCTGATCTCAGACGACCAGGAGCGCGCAATCCTCGCGCGGATCGGCGCCGGCGAGCGGCGGGCGGTCGGCGCGCTGCGGCTCGGCTGGCTGGTCAGCGCGGTTGCCGTCATCGCCGCAATCGTGCTCGGCGCTGGCATCGTCCTGCTCTTCGCGGCCAACTGGCAGACGATGCCGGCCGCGCTCCGCGTCGGGGCGCTTGGCGCCGGCGTCGTCGCCGCCTATGGCGCCGGCTACGCGCTGATCGAGCGCTACCAGATGGAGCGCATCGGCGGCGCGCTCCTGCTGCTCGGTGTCATCCTCTACAACGCGTCCGTCTTTCTCGTCGCGCAGGTCTACCAGGTGCCCGTGGACAGCCCGCCGCTGTGGCTGCTCGCGGCCGCCGGCACATTCCCGCTCGCCTACCTCTACGCGTCGCGCATCGTCCTGCTGCTTGCGATTGCCGGCGTCACGGGCTGGGTGGTCGCGCAGATGGTGGCCTGGTACCCGGACAGCCCGAAGTCGCAGTCGGCGGCGCTCGTCGTCGGCGCGCTCGCGGTGGCGCTGTATGCGGTGGGCCGCCTGCACGGCGACCGCGCGCCGCTGCGCCGCTTCGCCGACGTCTACGCGCTCGCCGGCCTCCTCGTGCTCCTCGGCCTCGTCTACGTGTTCACGTTCGCGGATGTCTGGGATGCCGTGATCGACTCGGGCGTGCGTCCTGCCGCGGCGCCGCCGGTCGTCTACGTCGCGGTCGGCGTGGCCGCCCTCGTCGCTGCGGCCGCCTGGCTGGTGCGCCCTGCCGACCCGGTGCGCCGGATCGAGGCCGCGGCGCAGGCGGGCGTGCTCGCGCTCGCGGCGGTCGTGGCGACGTGGCCGGCGTGGGCGGGCTACGCGCTGGTGTTCAACGCCGTCTACTTCGCGCTCGCCTTCGCGATCATCGCGCGGGGCTCCCTGCTGGCCGATGAGCCGTACATCAACCTCGGGCTCGCGACGCTGGCGATCGGGTTGCTGACCCGGTACGTCGACGCCTTCTGGTCGCGGATGGCGACGTCGGCGTTCTTCATCGTCGGCGGCCTGCTTCTCTTCGCCGTTGCGTTCGCCGTCGAACGGCTGCGGCGCTCGCTCCTGCGCGAGATGCGCGATGGCCGTGAGCCGCCTCCCGCCGGCGGCGCGACGGAGGCGACCGCATGACGCGCGGCTGGAAGCTCGCGCTCGTCGCCGGCGCGCAGATCGTGATCCTGCTCTCGATCATCGGTGTCAGGCAGTGGGCGGTCCGGACCGGGCACACCGTCGTGCTGAAGGTGGCGACGGGCGACCCGCGCAGCCTGCTGCAGGATCAGTACCCGTACGTGCGGTACGACATCTCGCGGATCCAGCGATCGGGCGTGCGGATCGCCGGGAAGGCCGACGGAGAGGTCTACGTCGAGCTTCAGCGCGGCAGCGATGGCCACTGGCACGCGGTCGCGATCCACGACAACAGTGACCACGCATTCAAGGGTACGGTGCTGATCAAGGGCCACGCGCTCCGCCCGCCACTGTACCCTGCCGAGGCTCCGGGCAGCGCGGACGTGATCTCCCTCACCTATGGCGTCGAGGACGTGTCGATCGCGCGGGGCGCCGCGCCCGATCTGCCCGCGGGCAGCGGCCACGACATTGGTGTCGAGGTGCGCGTCGACCGCTTCGGCCAGCCGCAGCCGCGGCGCTTCATCGTCGACGGGCGCGCGTTCGACCTCCATCGCCGTTAGACGGCGGCACGGCGGGCGCTTCCGGCGCTGCACAGGCGCCGCCGTGTTATCGTTTGAGCGCATCAGGACCTGTGTGCGGGAGCAGCGTTGGAGAAGGTCGGCGTCACGTATCACCCGAAGTCGGACGCGGCGCGCCGCGTCGCCGAGGAGATCCGCGCGCGGCTCCTGCCTCGTGTGCACGAGGTGTGGATCGCGTCGGCGTGGGACGACGAGAGCCGCGGCGAGCACGTGCCCGGCACCGAGCTGCTGTTCTGCTGCGGCGGCGACGGCACCGTGCTGCGGGCCGCGCGCGCCGTGATCCCGCACGAGGTGCCGCTCGTCGGCGTGAACCTCGGGCGCGTGGGATTCCTGACGGAGACGGCGCCCGCGGACCTCTTCGAGCATCTCGACGCGATCCTCGGCGGCGCGGGGCGCGTCGAAACGCGGGCGATGGTCGAGACGGAGACGGTGCGCGGCGGCGAGGAGCTGCGCGAGCACTTCCACGCCCTGAACGACGTCGTCGTTGGCCGGGCGGCGATCGGACGGACGGTGCAGTTCAGCGTCCGCACCGACGGCACGACGGTCGGCAACTACCGCGCCGACGGCGTGATCGTGGCGACGGCGACGGGGAGCACGGCGTACTCGCTGAGCGTCGGCGGGCCGATCCTGCACCCGGAGTCGCGCGAGATCATCGTGACGCCCGTGGCGCCGCATCTGGCGCCGGATAACAGCGTCATCCTCCCGGAGGGCTCGCACGTGGAGGTCGAGATCGCGCCCGGCCAGAAGGCGATCCTGAGCATCGATGGCGAGCCCGACCTGGACCTGGCGGGCGGCGACGTGGTTCGCGTGCGCACGAGCCCGCACGCCGCGCGCTTCCTGCGGCTGGGGCCGCGCGGCGAGTTCTTCGAGCGCGTCGGGCGGCGGCTCAACTGGCTCCACGAGTAGCGCGCTCGCGCTCACCCGCGCGCAGCGAAGCGGGCGGTGGCGCGGAGCAGTTCCCGCGTCACACCGTCGCCGTCCGCGGCGTGGCCGGCATCGTCGACGATGACGAGCTCGGCGCGCGGCCAGGCGCGGGAGAGCGCCCAGGCGTTCGCGATTGGCGCCTGGAAGTCGAAGCGGCCGTTGATGAGGATCACGGGCACGTCCGCAAGGCGGCCGGCGTCATGGAGCAGCGCGCCGTCTTCGAGCCAGGCGTTGTGGCGCACGTAGTGCGTGACGATGCGCGCGAACGCCAGTGCGTACGCCGGATCGGCGAAGCGCCTGGCTAGGCGGTTCGAGGGCGGCCATGCTGGCGTTGCGGACTCCCACAGGCACCAGTCCTCCGCCGCGCGCCGGCGGACGGCGGGGTCGGCGTCGAACAGGAGCCGGTGGTAGGCGTCGACGACGTCGCTATCGCGTGCGGCCGCCGGGACGCCGGCGCGGAGACGTTCCCATTCCGCAGGGAAGAGGACGGCCAGGCCGCCGCGAAACAGCCAGTCGAACTCGGCACGACGGCCGGTCGTGACGCCGAACAGGATTGTCTCGGAGACGTGCTCCGCGTGCGCCTCGGCGTACGCGAGGGCGAGGGTGCTGCCCCACGAGCCGCCAAGGAGCAGCCACCGGTCGACCTCGAGACGCTGCCGGAGGCGCTCGATGTCTGAGATGAGATGCGCGGTGGTGTTGGCGGCGAGGTCGGCGCCTGTATTGGCCGCGTGCGGCGTGCTGCGGCCGCAGCCGCGCTGGTCAAAGAGGACGACCCGGTAGGCGGCCGGGTCGAAGAGGCGGCGGTGCCAGGCGGTGCAGCCGGAGCCCGGCCCGCCGTGGAGGACAACGGCGGGCTTGCCACGCGGGTCGCCGCAGGTCTCCCAGTAGATGCGGTGCCCGTCGCCAACGTCGAGCATGCCGCGGTCGTGCGGCTCGACGGGCGGATACAGCGCGATCCCTGTCATCGGCGGTCTCACCATCCGCTGCCCGAACGGCACCGCGGGCGCGGTCGCTTCGCGGACATGCTACAGTGATCGCCGCGGGCGCAGGAGCCCGCTTCTTCATGGGGAGCGCGATGACGACCACCACGTTTCAGCTCGCGCGCGCATCCGTCGCGGACGCGCAGGCGATCCACGATCTCGTGAACACGTTTGCCCGCCGGGGGGAGATGCTGCCGCGCACGATGTCCGAGGTCTACCAGAACCTGCGCGACTTCTACGTCGTGCGCGACGAGCATGGCGAGACGGTGGCCTGCGGCGGGCTGCACATCCTCTGGGAGGACCTCGGCGAGGTCAAGTCGCTCGCGGTGCGCGAAGACCTGCACGGCCACGGCCTCGGCGCGCGCATCGTGGAAGCCTGCCTCGAAGAGGCGCGCGCGATCGGCCTCTCGACGGCGTTCGCGCTCACCTACCGGCCGGGCTTCTTCGAGCGTCTGGGCTTCGTGCAGGCCGACGTGATGACCCTGCCGCGCAAGGTCTGGGGCGAGTGCTACCGCTGCCCCAAGTTCCCCACCTGCAACGAAATCGCCATGGTGCGGGATCTCACGCCGCCGTGAGCCTGGAATCGTGAGTCGCGATACGCCCCGTCACGCCGATGACGGCACGGAGATCCCCCCGGTCGTCGCGTCGCGGCGCGTCTTCGACGGCAAGATGATCGGCGTGCGCGTCGATACGCTGCGGGCCGCGGATGGTGCGTCGTACGAGCGCGAGGTCGTCGAGTACGGCCAGGCGGTGGTGCTGGTGCCGGTCGACGCCGAAGGCCGGCTGCTGCTCGTGCGCCAGTATCGCCACCCGGCCGGCGCCTGGCTGCTCGAGCTGCCGGCGGGCGGCGTCGACGCGCGCGACGCGTCGCCGGACGGCGCCGCGCAGCGCGAGCTGCGGGAGGAGACGGGGCACCGCGGCACGCTGCGGCGAATCGGCGGAATGTTCCTCGCACCGGGGTACTCCACCGAGTACCAGCACGTGTACGCGGCCAGCGATCTCGTCGAAGACCCGCTCGAAGCCGACGCCGACGAGGACCTGCGCCTCGAGCGCCTGACGCTCGACGAGGCGCTCGCGGCCGTCGACCGCGGCGAGATCCGCGACGCAAAGAGCATCGCGGCGCTGCTGATGTTCGTGCGGCAGGACTCGGCGGTCACGGATCGGTAGGCGGCCGGCGCCAGCCAAGGGCTGCTGACTGCTACGTCGCACGGGGCGCGGCAAGCGGCGCCCCTACGTCGACGATTGCCGACGATCGGCTGGCTGCTACGGCAGGACGTCCTGAATCGTCAGCCTGCTCCCGTCGGTGCTCTTGAAGACAAGCGCGAGCGGATTGCCCGGGTGGACGGTACTGACGGCGGGCAGGTCCACCGTGAGCACGACGTGCTCACCCGCGTCGATGACGCGGTCGCCGTTGCCATCGAGCCAGCGGAGCGTGTACGTCGCCGGGACGGCGGCGGCCGCCGTTGGGCTCATGTCGGTCTCGGCGCGCAGGACAGTGCCGTCGAGCGAGACCCCCTGCTGCCCGCGCAGCGCGATGGGGACGACAAGCCGCGTGACGACGGTGCCGTCCGTCTGCACCTGCACCCTGCCGTCGACCAGCAGCGGACCCCCCGCGGCGGCGCCGGACGCCCCGTGCGGGTGGCCCCACGGCAGGACGAGCCAGAGCCCCACGGCGGCCGCGGCGGCGAGCAGCAGAAGCGAGACGGGACGGGTGCTGAAGCGGGGGCGGCTGGGCATCGCTGGCTACCTCGTGACGTGTGAGCCCGGGGCGGGCCGTACGGCTGGTGTCAGAAGATAGAACGCTGTCCCCCGTGAAAGTGTTACCCGGCCCGGGCGCGGGATACGGGTGAACCCGTGCCGGCCATGTCCCGCGGCCGGCCTACCGTCAGCTACCGGCAGACGCGATCAGCTCGTCCGCGCGATGCTGGATCGCGTGGCAGAGGGCGACGGCGAGGGCGTCGCTGGCGTTGAGGTCGGCGGGGGCTTCCTCCATCCCGAGCTGGAGCCGGAGCATCTCGCGCACCTGCGCCTTCTCACCCTGGCCGTGGCCCGCCACCGACGCCTTGATGCGCGCCGGCGCGTAGTGATGCACCGGCAGCCCGGCCAGCGTCGCCGCCAGCATGGCGACCGTGCGCGCCTCGCCGACCGCCATCGCGGAGCGCACGTTCGTGCCGACGAACGGCTCTTCGATCGCCATCACCGTCGGCTGGAAGCGGGCGATGACGTCGCCCAGCTCCGAAAAGATGTGCTCCAGCCGTTGTTCGAGGGGGAGCCGCGCCTTCGGCACGATGACATCGCAGGCCAGCGCGCGGGGCTCGTCGCGGTCGAGCGCGATGACGCCCCAGCCGGTGGAGCGGGTGCCCGGATCGACGCCGAGGATGACCGCCGGGGGCGCTGTGCCGCTCACACGATCAGCTCGTGTACGACGCGAGCACGTCGTCGCTG
>JAKAMA010000360.1 GCA_021813085.1 Chloroflexota bacterium
CAACGAGCTCGACGCCCGCCGCCGCCGCCTCGGCGACTTCCTCGACACGTATCACCGGGCACGGGCGTTCGCGCCCGAGTTCCTCGGCTTCAACGGGCCGCGCACGTACCTCGTGCTCGCCCAGAAGAACGCCGAGCTGCTGCCGACGGGCGGCCTCGTGTCCGTCTTCGGCACCGTGCGGCTCGACCACGGCCGCGTCGAGGACATGCAGTTCCACGACGCCGTGCAGTACGGCGAGGACTGGATGGCGCGCACGGGCGATTACGTCGAGCCGCCGGCGCCACTCAAGCAGTACCTGCTGAAGGACACCAGCTGGAACATGACGGTCTCCAACTGGTCGCCGGACTTCCCCTCGGCTGCGCGCACGGCCGACCGCTTCTACCGCCTCGGCGGCGGTGGCCCGGTCGACGGCGTCATGGCGATCAACGTGACGACGCTGGAGCGGCTGCTCGACATCATCGGCCCCGTCGACGTGCCTGAATTCGACATAACGGTGGACGCCAGCAACGTCTACGACGTCACCGAGGCGAACACGCGCGAGCCCTACCGGCCGAAGAGCGACCGTAAGGAGTTCGTCGCGCTGCTGGCCGACGAGGTGCTGCACCGCGTGCTGCGGCCGCAACCGGACCAGTGGTCGCCGCTCGTCGACCTCGTGCAGAAGCTCGGCGACGAGAAGGACCTGATGCTCTTCTCGTACGACCCGAAGCAGGAGGAGCTGGTGCGCCAGTTCGGCTGGGACGGCGGCGTCTCGTACACCTCTGGCGACTACCTCCAGGTCGTCGACGCCAGCGTGAACAGCACCAAGCTCAACGAGGTCATCGAGCACTCGGCCGACGTCGATGTCCGCCTCGACGCCAGCGGCGCGGCCACGACGACGGTCACCCTCCACTACTTCAACAACCTCAAGCCGTGGGAGCAGGGGAAAGACCCGGACTTCGTCTACAAGCTCATGCTCGGCGGCATGTACGGCGGCTACACACGCCTGCTCACGCCGCCCGGGACGAAGATGCTCTCCGTGAAGGACGCCAACGGCGACATCGGCGTCGAGGAGGTAACGCGCGAGCAGGGCCTTGCGGTCTTCGGCCGATTCTTCGCGCTGCCGCGCGACACGCGCCAGCAGCTCGTCTTCAACTACGTTACGCCGCCCGTCGTCAACCGGGGGGCCGACGGCTGGACGTACCGGCTGAACCTTCGACGCCAGCCGGGCTGGGAGTTGCCGCTCACGCTGCGCATCGAGCCGCCGCCCGGCATGAAAGCCGCCGGCGTCCAGCTCGACGGTGAGCCGTTCGCCTCAAGCACGGTCGACATGAAGATCGATCTCAGCCGCGATCGCGTGCTCACGGTGCATTTCAAACACGCCTGATCGCCCTCGGGTGTGGCGCAACTTCGCTCAGTAGACCGGCTGCGACGCCTGGAACGCCTCGATGTTGCGCCGGACGGTCTGCATGAATGCGCCGGCCTGCGCGCCATCGAGCGCGCGATGGTCGAAGCTGATGCAGAGGTTCATGACGTCGCGCGCCGCGAACGAGCCGTCGGCGGCGACGCGCAGCTCGCGGCGGATCGCCTCCGTCGTGATGATCGCGGCCGTGCCCGGCGGAATGATCGGCTGCGACATGATCGAGCCGAACGCGCCCGTGTTGTCGACGGTGAACGTGGCGCCGCGCACGTCGTCGAGCCCGAGCTTGCGCCCGCGCGCCCGGGCGCCGAGATCGACGATCTCGCGCGCGAGGCCGGCGATCGACTTGTCGTCCGCGTCCCGCACCACCGGCACGATCAGCCCGGCATCCGTCGCCACGGCGACGCCGATGTGCCGCCGGCGATGCACGACGATGCCGCCCTCGGAGTAGGTGGCATTCAGCGCCGGATGCTCCTTGAGCGCCCCAGTGATCGCTTGGACGAAGAACGGCAGGTAGGTGAGCGGCACGCCCTCGGTCGCCTGGAACCGCTCCTTGTTCGCCTCGCGCAGCCGCACCAGCCCGGTGACGTCGGCCTCGACCACCATCCACGCCACCGGCATGGAGAGATGCGCGTCGAGCATGCGCGCCGCGATCGTCCGCCGCGTCGGCGACAGCGGCATGACCTCGTCATCCGCCCCGGCGGCTGGCGCGCGTCCGGCGGGTTGGCCGGGTTGCTCGCGTAGGGGCGCAGCCTGCTGCGCCCGCAGGTTCGGCTCCGTCGGCGGTTCCGCGACGGCCTGCGCGCCTGCACGCGTCTGTGGTGGCTTCGCCGCCACGCCGACGACCCCCTCGCCGAGCGCCGGCGCCACCGTGTACGCCGCGGGGTTCTCGATATAGCGCGTCACGTCCTGCCGAGTCACTCGCCCCTCGATGCCGGTCCCCCGGACCAGCGACAGGTCGATGCCATGCTCCACCGCCAGCTTCAGCACCACCGGCGAATGCTGCCTCGTCCGCCGGAGGCCGCCGGCCGCCGAGTCCGCGTCTTCGGCGCGCGACGCTCGCACGACCGACGTTGCCGGCTCTCGCGCCACGCCGACTGCGGGCGCAGCGGGCTGCGCCCCTGCGGACGCCCCTTCCGCACCGTCCGCGCGACCCGCTGCCGAACGGTCTGTTGTCTGTTGTCTGTTGCCTGTTCCTTCCGCCCCCGCCACCTCGAACTCCGCCAGCGGCGCCCCGACCGGCGCCACCTCGCCCTCTTGCACGAGAATCCGCGCCAGCCGCCCCTCGAACGGCGACGGCACCTCGACGGTCACCTTCTCCGTCTCGATCTCGACGACCGGGTCGTCGAGTTGCACGGCGTCGCCTTCGTGCTTGATCCAGCGCGTCACCGTGCCCTCGGTCACCGACTCGCCGACGTCCGGCATGTTGAGCGTGGTCATCGCCGCACCCCTAGTACGCCGCCAGTTCGCGCATCGCCGCGACGATCTTCTCGC
>JAKAMA010000028.1 GCA_021813085.1 Chloroflexota bacterium
ACGTCGTGCACCGTGACGACGCGCCGGCAGCGCATCGGCGCCAGGGGCAGCGTGTGGTGCGTCGAGTGCAGCACGTCGATGCCGAGCGCGCGGAGCCGCGCCGGCAGCCGCGCCTGCTCCCAGGCGGTGCGCCGCGGCCGCGAGGGGGCGCGCACGCGTTCGACGCGCCAGTTCCTCCTGCCGGCGGCGATCTCGTCGAACCAGGCGCCGCGCGAGAATACCGCGTAGCCGTCGCGGCGGCCGCCACGCTCGGCGAGCGCGCGCACCAGCTCGATCGCGTAAACGCCGGCGCCCGCGGGCCGCGGCGGGATCGATGTCGCGTCGATGGCGATCCTCACAGCGGTCCAGACCCCGGCGCGCCGCCCGCCAGGTGTGGACATGGGCGCCCACCTGCTTGACTCGTGGCGTGGGCCTTCCCATGCAGGCCGTACGGCAGCCCGCACGGTCCGCCCGCCGATCCCGTCGTTGCCGCGCGTCCGCCGTCCATCTTCTACCCTCCAGCGTCCGGCTTGCAGAGGACGTGCCCTTCCGTCACAGGTCCCGCACCTGCATCGTCCGCCCCATCCGCCCGCGATAGTAGTCGAGCGCGCCGAGCAGCATCGCCCGGAGCAGGCGCCACTGGCGGCGCGCGATCATCTTCGCCGCCGTCGCGACGCGCGTCGCCCAGAAGTACGCGGTGAAGTACGCGTAGGCACCCCGCGAGCGCGCGTGCTTGCGCACCAGGTAAATCCGGTTGCGCGTCGCGTAGTACTGCTTGAACGGCGTCATCCAGCCGCCGCCGCTCGACCCGCTCTCCAGGTGGTAGATCACCGATGACGGCTCGTAGCGCACGCGATACCCCTTTCCCTGCGCGCGGCGGATGAAGTCCGTCTCCTCGTAATACATGAAGAAGCGCTCGTCGAGCAGCCCGGCGTCGCGGAACGCGGCCGCCGGCACGAGCGCGCAGCAGAAGCTCGCGGTCGCCAGGCCGTCGCGGCGCCGGCGGGTCGCCGGGCCGTCGGCCTGTCCCGCGAAAGTGTCGCGGAACACGCCGAGCCGCCAGTCGAAGCCTCCCGCGTGCGTGCTGATCAGTCGCGGGTCGTCGGCGTACAGGATCTTCGGCACGACGATCGTACGTGCCCCGGCCGGCGCATCCGCGTCGGCGGCGTCGACGAGGGCGCGCAGGCAGCCCGGCGTCAGTGTCACGTCGTTGTTGAGGAAGAGCGCGAAGTCGTCGCCCGCCGCGAGGCAGTCCCTGATGCCGATGTTCGCCCCCGCCGCGAACCCCACGTTGTCGCCGCAGCGGATGTAGGTCGCCGCCGGCCTTGCGGCCTCCCGGACGGGCCGTATGGCGGATGAGCCGTCTGGCTGTCCGGGAAACGCACGCTCGATGGTCTCCATCGAGCCGTCCGCCGACCCGGCGTCGACCACCACCAGCCGCCAGCGCGCGTACTCCAGCCGCGCCAGTGACGCGCAGAACGCGTCGATGAACGCGGCGCTGTTGTAGTTCACCACGATCACGGCCACCGAGGGCGCCCTACGGCCCGTCTGGGAAGCGTCACTCATTGCCGCATGCCTCGACGGACTGTCGTCGCCTCCGGCCGTGCGGTCATCCACGCGCGCAGCGCGTCGCGCCAGGGCCGCAGCGTGATGCCGATCGCGCGCGCGCGGGTGTTCGCCAGCGCAGAGTACGGCGGCTTGCGCGGCCCATCGTACCCGGACGCGCGCAGCTCCTCCGTCGTGATCGGCGCGACGGTCAGGCCGCCCATCCCGGCGAGCCGCAGGATCTCGCAGGCCCAGGCGTATCGCGAAGCGTCGCCCTCGTTCGTCAGGTGGTAGACCCCCGGCGGCGCCGCGCGCTCGATCAGCGCACGGACCGCCTCCGCCAGGTCCGCCGCGGAGGTCGGCGAGGCTGCCTCGTCGGTGACGAAGCGCAGCGAGCGCCCGGCGCGCGCCGCTGCCAGCACCTTCGCGACGAAGTCCGCCGCGCCGCCGCCGTAGACCCACGACGTGCGCACCACGAGGGTGTCGGTGTGCGCTGCGCGTGCCAGGCGCTCGCCCTGGAGCTTCGACCGGCCGTAGGCGTTGACCGCCGCCGGCTCGTCGTCCTCGATGTATGGCGCGCCCTTCTCGCCATCGAACACCTCGTTCGTGCTGATGGCGACGAGCCGCGCACCCATCGCCGCGCACGCCCGCGCGACGTTCTCCGTCCCATGCGCGTTCACCGCATCCGCCGCGTCCGGCTCCCGCTCGCAGCGCGCCGTGTCGGTCAGCGCGGCGCAGTGGACGACGACCGTCGGCGCCGCGTCGGCGACCGCGCGCCGCACGAGGGCCGCGTCGGTCACGTCGAGGTCGCTGCGCCCGAGGGAGATGACCTGGCCGATCGGCCCGCCAGCGGGGCCAGCGGCCGTAAGCGCCCGCGCGAGCTGCCCTTCGCCCCCGGTGATGAGGATTCGCATCGGCCATGAGTGTATCGCCTGCGGGACGTGTGGGTCCGGCGGTTCTGCGCTAGATGCGGTCGCTGTTCCAGAAGTACAGGGGCGCCCGGGCGAGGACGCCGGAGATGGCGGGGTCGAGCGGCAGGAGCATCATCGGGAAGCGGACGTCGGTGGTTTCAGTCGCGCCGGGGAATGAGCGCAGGAGCGTGCAGAGCGGGTGGCAGGCCGGCACCCAGGCGACGATGACCTCGCCGCAGCCGCATGGCGCCGCCGCGACGGCTGCGAGGAGCGGCCGCAAGGCGCCTTCCGCGCCGGGGCGGCACTCGGCTTCGAGCAGTTGATGGCCAAAGGTGCGGCAGCGCGAGCGCACGTACGCGACGACACGGCCGCCGGCATCGGTCGCGACGAGGCAGGGCCGCTCGTCGAGCCAGTGCCGGGCGTCGGCCCACGTCTGGCGCGTGCGGGCGATGGCGCCCGTCGCGCCGGTGATGGCGCTGTTGTAGATGGATGCCAGTTGCGGCAGGTCGCCCGGTGCCGCGGTGCGGATGCGGGCAGGGGCGCCGGCGCGGGCGAGCACGTCGTTGCGCGCGATGGTGAACTCGGGCTGGCGCACGACGCGGTAGCCCAGGCGTTCGTAGAAGGCGGGGATGCCGGTGAAGAGGAACGAGACGGCCATACCTTCGCGGCGCATCTGCGCGATGGCGTCCCGCAGCAGCGCGGTGGCGATGCCGTTGCCGCGCGCGTCTGGGCGCGTCGCGACCGAGCCGATGCCGCCGGCGGCGACGGGTGCGCCGCGGACGAGCATCCGCCGCGCGAAGATGCGCACGTAGCCGGCGATGGCGCCGTCGATGACGGCCACGCGCGCGTACCGCAGACGAAACGTCGAGTCGCGCAGGGTCTGGCCGGTGAAGAGCGCGCGGGGCGCCTCCGGGAACGCCGTCTCGATCAGGTCGAAGACCTGCGGGAGGTCAGCGGAGCGCGCGGCACGCAGCACAGGCGGCATGAGAGGAGGGTAACGCGCGGCCGCAGTAACCGGCTTGGGGGTATGCGATCGCAGGTGTGGTACCGTGGCGTCATGCCGTACGACAGGGATGCGCTGTTTGGACGGCCGGCGCCGATGGTGCGGATGCTGCGGCGCGTGATGCGTGCGACGCCCAGCAACCCGCGCTGCAAGGTGTGCTTCTCACCCTTCGGTGGCTTCGGCGGGCGAGTGGTACGCTTCGCGGGCTTCGCCAGGTCGCGCAAGAACCCCAACTTCTGCGACGCGTGCTTCGAGAAGGCGCCGCACGGTGGGGTCGAGAGCTACGTCGGAGTGCTCTTCGCTGACATCCGCGGCTTCACGACGATGTCGGAGGGCATGCCGCCGGACGCGGCGGCGGCGCTCCTCAACCGGTTCTATGCGACGGTCACCGACGTACTCATCCGGTTCGACGGGCTCGTCGACAAGCTCGTCGGCGATGAGGCGATGGGGCTGTTCCTGCCGTACTTCGTGGAGGACTACATCAGCGCGATGGCGCTGGCCGCCGAGGACCTCCTGCGGCGCGTAGGCTACGCCCGGGCCGGGCACCCGTGGTGTCCAGTCGGCATCGGCCTGGCAGCGGGGGTCGCATTCGTGGGCAATGTCGGTGCGGGCGACGTCAAGGACTTCACGGCGATCGGCGATGTGGTGAACACGGCGTCGCGCCTGCAGGCGCAGGCGCGGGCGGGCCAGATCGTGATGACGGATGCGGTGTACGAGGTGATGCGGGACCGCTGGCCCGAGGCGCCTGCCGTGGCGCTCCAGCTCAAGGGCAAGACCGAACCTGTGGCGGTGCACGTGGTCGACGTGGTCAGCGCTGTGGGGTAGTGTCACGCCTTGTGTGTAAATTCGCGGAGGGGCTTGTCCTCCCAGCCGTGGTTGAGATGCGAGATGACGGCGTAGGTGATGCGCTCGCAACTCTGGTCGTTTGTGAAACAGGACATCGGTCTCGTCCTTCGTCGCACCTCCCGGAAACAGCGTTCGATGGCGTTCGTCGTGCGCACCTTGACCCGGTGGGCTTCCGGACAGGCGAAGTGCGCGAGCAGGTCATCCAGGTCGCGTTCGAGACAGGCGACGGCCTTCGGCGCCTCCGGCCGCCAGCGCCGCGCCCATCGCCAGTACGCCGCGACCGCCGCGCGCCGGGTCCGCGCCTGATAGATCGCGCGTGCGCCGGCGATGCAGGCCGCTTGCTGGCTGCGTTTGAGCAGATTACTGACGTTGCGCAGCTTGTGCGCCCAGCAGTGCTGCCGCGGGACATGGGGGTAGACGACCTGGAGGGCGGCGTGCAGTCCGGGGCAGCCGTCCGTGGTGACGAGCTGCAGGCGCCGTCCCAGCAGGCCGCGCTCGCGCAGCGTGTTGAGGAAGCCCTCCCAGCAGGCGGCGCTCTCGGAGTCGGCGAGCCGGAAGTCGAGCAGCCGGCGCTGACCGCTGGTGCTGATGCCGTAGGCGCAGAGGATGAGTCTGCGCCGCACCTTCGCAGCACCCTTCACGCGCAGATAGACGCCATCCAGGAGCAGGTAGCGCCAGTCGTCCTCCAGCGGCGCCGCGTGGAACTGCTGGACCTCCGCGGTGAGGGAGCGCGCCACCCGCGACACCGTGGCCGCGCTCACCCGCTCGCCGAGCATCGCCTCGAGGACGCGGCCGACCTCCCGGGTCGAGACGCCGCGCAGGAAGACGTCGCGGATCAGGTCGTTCACCTCGCGCTGGCGGCGCTGGTAGCGGGCGAACACGCGATGGTCTGCGTGCAGCCCGCGGGCGCGCGGCACCCGGATCCCCTGGACCACGCCCAACTGCGTCACAAGGTCGCGCTCGTAGTAGCCGTTCCGGTAGCCGCGCCGCACCTCCACGCGGCGATAGCGGCTCGCCGCGAGCAGCTCCACCTGCTCCTCCTCAAGGGCGCCTTGCATCAGGTGCTTCAACACGGCGCGCATGCGCTCCCCCGTGTCCACCCAGAAGTCCTCATCGTCGTGTGGCACCGCCTGCCACAGGTCCGCTGGCGTCAGCTCGTCGAGCGCCTTTACCCTCACCATGGGCGTGCTCCTTCCTCAGCTTCCTGTCTGTCGCTGAGAGGGTACGCCCCTCGCCTTTTACCCACAGAACGTTACGCTACCCCGATTGTGAACGCGGTTGCTAGTAGATAGGGCCGTTCCTATAATGGCGAGACGCCCTGCGAAAGCTGCCGGCCCCGCCGCCGGCAGGGGGAGTATCAAACGAAGTTGGCTGCACCAGACCCCCTGGCGGGCGTGCGCGCGATCCTTGTGCCCGTCGATGGCTCGCCCGCCAGCATGGACGCCGTGGCCGTCGCCTGCTCGATCGCCAGGCGGAACAAGGGCAAGGTGTACGCGGTGCATGTGATCGAGGTCAAGCGCTCGCTGCCGCTCGACGCCGACCTCGCCGAAGAGGCGAGCTCCGGCGAGGACGTGCTGACCCGCGCCGAGCGCGTCGCCGCCGACGCCGACTGCAAGCTCGAAGGCGAATTGCTGCAGGCGCGCGAGGCCGGGCACGCGATCGTCGATGAGGCGATGGAGCGCAACGTGGACCTGATCCTCATGGGCGCCGAACACAAGGCCCCGCTCGGCGAGTACCAGATGGGGCGCCTGACCCAGTACGTGCTCAAGACCGCGCCCTGCAGCGTCTGGCTCTGGCGCCACCCGGTGCGGGAGTAATCCATACAGGTGTGCACGTCATGCGGATCGTAATCATGGGCTGCGGCCGCGTTGGCGCGGCACTCGCCTCCGACTTCAGCCGCGACGGCTGCGACGTCACGGTCCTCGACACCGACCCGGCCGCGTTCCGGTTCCTCGCCGACGACTTCACCGGCACCCGCGTCGTCGGCAACGGCATCGACCCGGACGTGCTCAAGAAGATCCATCTCGAAAGGGTCGACGTCTTCGTCAGCGCCACGCGCGGCGACAACCGCAACGTGATGGCGGCACAGATCGCCAAGCACATCTACGGCGTCAAGGTCGTCGCCAGCCGCGTCTTCGACCCCCTGCGCGAAGAGATGTACCGCAACATGGGCCTGCGGACGATCAACCCCACCCGGGTGCAGGCGCGGCGCCTCAAGCGCGTCATCGAGGCGCCGAGCGACGAGGCGGCGAACCTCATGGCGCTCGACTTCCTGAAGCAAGACGGAGCGTAGCCGATGTACATCATCGTGATCGGCGGCGGCAAGGTCGGCTTCTACCTCGCCAAAGAGCTCGTGGAGGCGAACCACGAGGTGCTGGTCATCGAGCAGGATCCGGATAAGGTGCGCGAGATCCAGGATGAGCTCGGCGACATCGTCATGGAGGGCGACGGCTGCGAGGCGACCGTGCTCGACAAGGCCGGTACCGCGCGCGCCGATATGGTCCTCGCCGTCACCGGCGACGATGAGGACAACCTGGTCTCCTGCCAGGTCGCCAAGCAGCGCTTCAACGTCGGCCGCACCGTCGCGCGCATCAACAACCCGCAGAACGAGGCGATCTTCCGCAAGCTCGATGTGGATATCACCGTCAGCGCCACGACGGCGATCCTCTCCCACATCGAGCAGGAGCTGCCGACCCACCAGCTCATCCCGCTGATGCGCCTGAAGGGCAGCGGCCTGGAGATCGTCGAGGTGCGCATCCCCGACGACTCGCGCGTCGTCGGTCGGCCGCTGCGCGAAATCCTCCTCCCCCAGCAGTCGATGGTCGCCCTGGTGATCGGCGAGGACGGCACGCCGCGGATGGCCGGCGGCGACACGGTCGTCCGCGCCGGCGACGAGGTCGTCGCCGTGACGATGCATGACAGCGAAGAAGCCCTGCGCGAGGCGCTGATGGCGCCGCCGCCAGCCCGCGCGTTCTAATGTCCGCCGGCGAGCGCGTCGCGTACCTGGGACCGCCCGGCACCAACAGCGAAGTCGCCGCGCTGCGCGCCTGCCCCGGCAGCGACTACCTGCCGCGCGCGACGATTCCCGCCGTCGTCCGCGCCGTCGAGGCGGGCGAGGCGGAGCGCGGCGTCGTGCCGATCGAGAACAGCCTGCAGGGCAGCGTCACCGACACCCTCGACCTGCTGATCCGCGACGAGGGGGTCGCCATCTGCGGCGAGCTGGTGCTCGACATCGAGCACTGCCTGATGGTGCGGCCGGGCTCCTCGCCCGCAGGCATCGACGTCATCTACTCGCATCCGCAGTCGCTCGGCCAGTGCCGGGAGTACCTCGAGCAGCACTATCCCGGCGTCACCACGGTCGCCGCGCTCTCGAACGCGGCCGCCGTCGAGGAGATGATGCGCACGCCGCACGCGGCCGCCATCGCCCCGCCACGCGCGGCGGAGATCTACGCCGCCGAGATCGTCGAGCGCCACATCGAGGACTCGCGCGTGAACAAGACGCGCTTCGTGGTGCTCGCGCGCGAGGGCGCGCCGCCGACGGGATGCGACAAGACCTCGATCGCCGTCGCCGTCGCCCACGACCGGCCCGGCTCGCTCGTCAGCGTCCTCCATGAGTTCTCCGACCGCGCGATCAACCTGACGAAGATCGAGTCGCGACCATCGCGCGAGGAACTCGGCGTCTACATCTTCCTCATCGACCTTGCCGGGCACCGCGACGACCCCGCCGTCGCGCAGGCCCTGGCAGCCGTGCGGGAGCAGGCGGACTTCTTCAAGGTCTTCGGCTCCTATCCCGCCTGGCGCGGCTAGCGGTGGGCGGGGCGATGAAACACGCCACCTCCATCGCGCTGGACGGGCTCGAACCGCTGTTGCGCGAGCTGCGCGCGGTCGATGGGCTGACGGAACGCAGACGCGGCGTCTTCTCTCTCCACTCGTCGGCGTTCCCCCACTTCCACGAGGACGCCGCCGGCTTCTTCGCCGACCTGCGCCTCGGCCCCGGCTGGGTGCGGCTCCCGGCGACCAGCGCGGCCGACCGGCGCACGCTGGTGCGCAAGGTGAAGGCAGCGCTGCGCACCGGATCGCAACGAGCTGACGACTGACGGCCAGCCGCCGTTCCGCTACGCTTCCGGCGGAGCCCTCCCAATAGGCACAGCGGGGACACGACGATGGGCGCCGCCGCAGCCCTCGGTTCATCGGCCATGTGGGCGCTCACCAGCGTCCTGCTGGCGTCGCAGACCGCCCGCGTCCGGCCGCTGCTCATGTCGGGCATTCGCAGCCTGACCGCGAGCCTGATGCTCATCGGCCTGCTCGTCGCCACCGGCGGCCTCGTCCAGCTCAACGAGATGACGTTCATCACCGGCGCGTCGATGGTCGCGTCGGGCGTGTTGGGTCAGGCCGTCGGCGACACGCTCTACATCAACGCACTCGGCTTCCTCGGCGTCACCCGCACCTTCCCGATTACGAACAGCGCCTACCCGTTCCTCACCTTCATCCTGGCCATCCTCCTCCTCGGCGAGCGCGTCACGTGGGCGCTGCCGGTCGGTGGCCTGCTGATCGTCGCCGGGATCACCTGGATCGTCCTCGAACAGCGGCGCGCCGACCGTGAGGACGAGGTGCCCGTCGAGCTGGCGCGCGGGCTGGTCTTCGCGCTCGCCGCCGCGCTCGCCTGGGCCACCGCCACGGTGTGGCTGCGCGGCCAACAGGGCAACCTCGACGCCATCAGCGCGGCCAGCCTGCGCATCCCGGCGGCCTCCGTCGCGGTGATCGGGACGCTGGCGCTGACGAGCCGTGCCGACCGGCCCCTGCGCCAGCTCACGGCGCGCAGCATCGCCATCGTCGGGCTGGCGGGGCTGCTCGGCACGGGGCTCGGGGGCATCCTGTTCATCTACGCCGTCGAGCACACCGGCGCCGCGCGCACCGCATTCGTCACGACGTCCGCGCCCGTCTTCGCGCTGCCGATGGGCGTGATCTTCCTCAGCGAGAAGCTGACCAGGCGCGTCCTGCTCGGTACGGCGGTGACGATCGCCGGGATCTGGCTGGTGCTGTTGTGAGGACGCAGGGTACCTGGCCCGGGAGCGACCCGGTGTTCAACGGCCGTCGCCCTCTCCACTCTCGTCAAGCAGCAGCGCCCGCGCCGGCGCCCCGTCGGACCCTTCGAGCAGCAGTGGCAGGCAGATGAGACGATACGCACCCGGCGTCACCGCCCGCAGGTCCAGCCCCTCGAGGATGACGACACCCGCCGAGAGGAGCGCGACGTGCGTCGGCGCCGGATCCCGCATGGGAGCGATCGAGAGATAGTCGATGCCCACAAGGCGGACGCCGCGCGCGACCAGCACCTGCGCGGCATCCGCCGTGAGGCCAACGAAGTCCGGTGAGAACGACCGCCGGCCCCAGAGCCGCGAGTTCGGCGTCTTGAACAGCACCCGCGTGACGCCGTCGGCGATGGTCAGCCGCCCTAGCATCGCGGCATCGATGTCGGCGTCGATCGACGTGGCATCGACCACGCATGCCTCGCCGATGAGCACGTCGAGCGGCGTCGCCTCGATGCCCGCCGCCCCATCGATGAAGTGCACGGGCGCATCGATGTGCGTGCCGGTGTGGACACCGCACGCGAAGCGGCTGACGTTGCAGATGCCGCCCGCCGCCATCGACTGTGCCATCTCGCGCCGCACCGGCGGGTCGCCCTCGTAGACGACCATGCCCGTCCGCACCGGCACCGTCACGTCGATCATGCGCACGCGCACCTCCCGCCAGCGGCTCTCCAATGTGATGTCTTGCCGCTCGCCCCGCTACTGCACGCAAGCGTGGAGCGGCGAACGCGCCGCCAACGCGTCAAGGCTCGCACAGATCCGGCCGCTGCCGGCCGATGATCCCGGCGGGGAGCCATGTCCCCTCCAACCTGAGCAGGAGCCAGCGTCCACCCCGCCACCGAGCGACGCTGGCTTCTGTGCGTCCGGGCCTCCTCGCGTTCAGAACGACGCGCTCGCGGCGTCGAGCGCGGAGACCTCTGCCGCCGTCAGCCGCAGGTCGGCCGCCGGGAGCAGGTCAGCGAGCTGCTGCGGCGTATTGGCGCCGATGATCGGCGCCGTGACCGCCGGCTTCGCGAGCTCCCACGCGAGCGCGACGGCAGCGACCGTCGTGCCGCGGCCGGCGGCGACGCGCGTCAGCGCGTCGACCACGCCGAACCCGGCGTCGGTCATGTGCTCCTTCGCCCTCCCCGCACGCTGGCTCTCCGGGAGCGGCGCGTCACGGCGATACTTGCCCGTCAGGAACCCGCCGGCGAGCGGGCTGTACGGGATCACACCGATCCCCTCCCGGCCGCACACCTCCGCGAGCGCCGCCTCGTACTCGCTGCGATGCACCAGGTTGTAGTGCGGTTGCAGGGTCTCGAAGCGGGGCAACGCGTGCCCGGCGCCGGCGCGCAGCGCGTCGTCGAGCTGCGCGGCGCTGTAGTTCGACGCGCCGATGTGGCGCACCTTGCCGGCCCGGATCAGCTCGCCGAACACGGTCAGCGTCTCCTCGATCGGCGTCTTCTCATCGGGCCAGTGGCACTGGTAGAGGTCGATCGTTTCGACCTGCAGCCGGCGCAGGCTGTCCTCGACGGCGCGCTCCATGTGAGCGCGGCCGAGCCCCTCGCCGTCGGCGCCCTCCCACATCTCGCCCCGGACCTTCGTCGCGATCACGAGCCGCCCGCGGTTGCCCCGCTGCCGCATCCAGCGGCCGATGATCTCCTCGGCGACGCCACCCGGGTTGCCGGGCGACCAGCGGCTGTAGATGTCGGCGGTGTCGATAAAGTTGCCGCCGGCCGCGACGTACGCGTCGAGCACCCGAAACGCCGAGTGCTCGTCCGTCGTCCAGCCGAACTGCATGGAGCCGAGGCAGAGGTTCGAGACCCGGAGGTCGGTGTTGCCGAGCGGGCGCATGTCCATGTTGGAACGGTAACACCGGGCGCGTGGGGCTGGTAGCGGATGCCAACCCACCGGGCAACGCGCCGGCTTCCCGCCTCGTGCCGCCGTCGCTACCATGCGGGTATGGAGGAGGACGACGCGCTGGCGCGCAAGGCGCAGGCGGACATGGTCATCGACCGCACCGCGCAGCACCTCCGGCTCCTGCTCGAAGAGGCGGCGAGGGCACTGCGTCCGTTCCCGCCGTTTCCCGGAGCATTCTTCACAAACGCCGTCGAGGTGAATCTCGAAGGCATCGCACGGCCCGACATCGGCTGCATCGTCGTCGCCGAAGACGGCAGGCTGTACGAGCTGGAGATGAAGATCGACTTTGGCGAAGAGTTCGGAGACGTCGTCGACCCCGTGCAGGCGCGCGACGAAACGCTGAAGAAGCTCGACGATCTGCACCCGCGCGACGAGGTCGTGCTGGCATACAACGCGCTCACGCAGCTCACCGCACTGCTGATCGAGCGCGCACAGGAGCCGCGGGCGCGCGGCGGGGCAGCTCCAGATTGACCATCATCCTCAGCGCGCCCCCAGCGGTCGTGCCCGCGCTGTTCGTAGCGGCGTTCCTGCTCGGCACCGCCTGGTCGTTCGATATCGTGCGCCGCGCCATCGCCACCCGCCCGCGCGCGGCCAGACCCGGCGATGACGCAGCGCGCGCCGCCGATGACGCGCGCGCAGCGCTCGCAGCGCTCCCACTCGACGACGAGCCCGCCGTCGTCTACGCGCGGCTCGCGACGATCCTGCAGGGCTACCTCGACGCGCGCTTCGGCCTCCGCACGGCGTCGATGGCGGGCGCCGACATCGAGCGCGCGATCGGGCGCGCGGGGTACGCGCGCGCGGCGGCACGGCAGACCGCGCAGATGCTCGAGCGTTGCGCGCAGATGCGGGCCGCATCGCTCCGCCCTGACGCGGGGCGCATCGCCGCCGACGTGCAAGGCGCGCGGGAAACCATCGACCTGTTGGTGTGACCTCGGCGCCGGGCATGTCGATCATACAGCGACATCCGCACACCGGCAGGCGCTGGTCCCCCAAACATGATCTCTCACCCGTGGCATCTCTGGCGTGCCGACCGATGCATCAGGGTGCGCTGGGAATGCGGATCTCGTCTCACATGCCGTCGTGTTCCTCGTTTGGGCGCGTCGCTTCTCGCAGGCCCGTCTGGCTCCGTACAACGGGTAGCCGCCAGGTACGAACACGTTTCGGATATGTTCTTGCTCTGGCGCAAGAGGTTGTTTATCGGCCAGCCGCCGGTTATCGTTGTCAGGGAAAGGGAGGTGACACATGCCAAAAGGAATTTACGACCGCAGTAAAGCACGGCGCCGCACCCGGCGTACGAAGGACGCATCGCTTTCGGCTCGGATCGAGCGGTTGAGCAAGGAACTCGCATCGCTCTCCGATGAAGTGAAGCACGTCGAGGGGATACAGAGCGCCGTCAGCCAGTACATAGCGGCCGCTGCGCCGGCGACGAACGGGCGCCGCGGCCCCGGACGCCCGCCGGGCCGCCGCCGCGGGCGCCCGCCCGGCA
>JAKAMA010000361.1 GCA_021813085.1 Chloroflexota bacterium
TCACGGTGTGTCTTCGCTTCACGCGGGCGGACAGGTCTGACGACCTGTCCTTACGGTTGGGCGCTGCGAGCCCGACTTCTAACCTCCAACATCCAACATCCAGTACGGCGGCGGATCTGTCGGATGAATGCCATTGGTCGCTGTTCGCTCTTCGTTTCTGGCGGACAGATCTAGCGACCTGTCCTCACGGTGTGTCTTCGCTTCACGCGGGCGGACAGGTCTTCAGACCTGTCCTTACGGTTGGGCGCTGCGGCCCGACTTCTAACCTCTAACCTCCAACCTCCAACATCTAGTACGGGACGGTGTCCTTGAACTCCTTGAGCGCGGCGGCGAGCAGCGCCTCGAGCTCAGGCGAGAGGATCTTCTCCTGTTCGATCTTCGCGGCGAGGTCGGGCTTGTTGCTCGACATGAAGGCGTGGAAAGCCTGCTCGAAGGCCATCACCTTCTCGACGGGCACGTCGTCGAGGAAGCCCTTGTTGAGCGCCCAGAAGACCTCGACCTGCGCGGCCATCGACAGCGGCTCGTACTGCGGCTGCTTCAGGATCTCCTGCGCGCGCTGGCCGCGTTCGAGCTGGCGGCGCGTGGCCGCGTCGAGGTCGCTCGTGCCGAACTGCGCGAACGCCTGCAGCTCGCGGTACTGTGCCATGTCGATGCGGAGCTGCCCGGCGACCTGGCGCATCGCCCTGCGCTGCGCGGCGCCGCCGACGCGCGACACCGAGATGCCGGCGTTGATGGCGGGACGGATGCCGGCGTTGAACAGGTCATTCTCGAGGAAGATCTGCCCGTCCGTGATCGAGATGACATTCGTCGGGATGTAGGCGGAGACGTCGTTCGCCTGCGTCTCGATGATCGGCAGCGCGGTGATCGAGCCGCCGCCGTACTCTTCGGTGACCTTCGCCGCGCGCTCGAGCAGGCGGCTGTGCAGGTAGAAGACGTCGCCGGGGTACGCCTCGCGGCCAGGGGGCCGGCGGAGCAGCAGCGACACCTGACGGTACGCCCAGGCGTGCTTCGACAGGTCGTCGTAGACGATGAGGACGTCCTTGCCCTGCTCCATCCATTCTTCGGCGATGGCGCAGCCGGAGTATGGCGCCAGGTACTGGAGCGCGGCCGACTCGGACGCCGTCGCCGAGACCATGACGGTGTGTTCGAGCGCGCCGAACTTCTCGAGCGTGGCCATGGTCTGCGCCATCTTCGCGGCCTTCTGGCCGATGCCGACGTAGATGCAGAGGAGGTCGCCGCCCTTCTGGTTGATGATGGTGTCGATGGCGAGCGCGCTCTTGCCCGTCGAGCGGTCGCCGATGATCAGCTCGCGCTGGCCGCGGCCGATCGGGATCATGCCGTCGATGGCCTTGATGCCGGTCTGCACCGGGGTGTCGACCGACTTGCGCGTCGTCACGTCGGGCGCGATGCGCTCGACGGGGCGCGTCTTCGCGGTGGCGACGGGCCCCTTGCCGTCGATCGGCTCGCCGAGCGCGTTGACGACGCGGCCGAGCATGGCGTCGCCGACGGGCACCTCGACGATGCGGCCGGTGGCGCGCACCTCGTCGCCCTCCTTGATGTCGTCGTAGGCGCCGAGCACCATGATGCCGACGCTATCCTCTTCGAGGTTGAGCGCGAGGCCCATGACGCCGTGCTCGAACTGCACCAGCTCGCTGGACGCGACGTTCGACAGCCCGTGCACGCGGGCGATGCCGTCGCCGGCCTCGACGACCGTGCCGACGTTGACCGCCTCGACCTCGGCGCCGAACTGCTGGATCTGCTGCTTGATGATGCTCGCGATCTCTTCAGACCGTATCGCCATCTTGTCCTCCGGGGCCTCTGCCGTGGCGGCCCTGTCTAACGCGTTGCCCCTTCGAGGCTGCGCCGGAGCGCCCTCAGCCTCGTGCGCGTGCTGCCGTCGATGAGCTGGTCGCCAATGCGCGCCACCACCCCGCCGATGATCGCGGGGTCGACGACAGGCGCGACATCGACCGTCTTGCCGGTGATCGCCGAGAGGCGCGCCGCGACGGCGCTGCGCTCGTCACCGCTGAGCGGCACGGCCGTCGTGACGACCGCGTGCGCGATGCCCCGGCGTTCGTCCACGCGCTCGCCGAAGATGGCCAGGACGTCCGGTACGAGCGCCAGCTTGTCGCGGCCGTTGAGCAGCCGGACCAGGTTCATCGCCTCGGCGCTGACCTGCCCCTCAAGCCCGGCCGTCAGCAGGCGCAGCTTCTCCTCGCGCGGGACGCGTGCGCTGGCAAGGATCTCCGCGACGTCCGCCTCGCGGGCGAAGTCCGCGATGTTCGCCAGATCCGCCGCCCAGCGCTCGAAGGTCTCCTCTTCGTCGGCGAGGTCGAAGACCGCCTCCGCGTAGCGGCGCGCCGAGGTCGAGGCTGCTGCCATGCTAGACTGCCCCCTTGCCGGACGGCCCGCCCGGGAAGCGCGACTCGGCGAGCGCCTCATCGATGAGGCGGCGGTGCTGGCCGCGGTCGAGCGACGCGTTGATCACCTTCTCGGCGGCGGCGATCGCCGTGTCGGCGAACTCCTTGCGGAGATCGGCGATGGCGCTGTCGCGTTCGAGCTGGATCTCGTTGCGGGCGCGGGCGATGAGCGCCTCGGCGTCGGCCTGCGCTTGGGTGCGGGCGTCGGCCTGGATGCGCTGCGAGATCTCCTGCGCCTGCGCGACGAGGGCCTGGCCCTCGCGCCGCGCCGCCTCGATCTGCTCGTGCACCTGCCGGTCGGACTCGGCGGCCTTCGTCCGCATCTCTTCGGCGGCGGAGAGGCTCTCGCGGATGCGCTCGCGGCGCTCGTCGAGCATCTTCATCAGCGGACCGTATGCGACCAGCCGCAGGACGACGAGCAGGATCGTGAAGTTCACGAGCTGGCCGACGAGCAGCGGCAGGTTG
>JAKAMA010000362.1 GCA_021813085.1 Chloroflexota bacterium
CCGATGAGCCGCGCACGATTATGCACGGAGACTACCGGCTGGACAACATGTTCTTCGGAGGGCCGGCCGGCGGCGCGGAGTTCGCCGTCGTCGACTGGCAGATCACCTCGCGCGGGCGCGGCATCTTCGACCTCGCGTACTTCATCTGCGGTGGCCTGCAGCCGGCCCTGCGCAAGGCGCACGAGATGGAGCTGCTCCGGTTGTACCACGACATCCTGCTGGCGCGCGGGGTGCAGGGCTACAGCTTCGACCGGTGCCTGCGCGAGTACCGGACCGGCGCGCTCTACCTGCTGGTGTACGTCGTGATCTCGCTCGGTACGCTCGACACGGCGAACGAGCGCGGCGTCGCGCTCTTCCACGCCTGGCTCGATCGCGCGACGACAGCGATCCTGGAGCTGGAGGCGGGCGAGCTGATGCCCACGTGAGTCTCGCTACAACCTGGCGAGAAACTCACGCTCGCTGACTTCACCCTGCGTGAGAAGGTGCGCGACGGCGCGCGGCGCAAGCTCCCGGTTGTGGCGCGCGATGATCACAGGCCGCGCGAGCCCCGGCTTGTGAAGGACGACGTGGCTGCCCGTCTGGCGGGTCACGCTCAACCCACACTTCTCGAGAGTCGCGATGATCCGTTGCGGCCGCAGCGCTGGCAGCTTCCGTGGCAACGCTAGGAAGCCTGCCGGAGGTCGAATGGCGCCGGGATGCTGAGCCCCTTCTCCCGCGCAAATTCAATCCAGAGCTGAATAGCCTCCTCGACCATTTCCAGCGCCTCGTCGATCGTGTCCCCGAAGCTCGTGCACCCAGGCAGCGCGGGCACGACGATGAAGAACCCGCCCTGCGGCTGTGGCGAGAGCTCATACACGACGCCCCGCTTGATCACGTACAGGGACTCGCGTTCAGATTCCATGGCCGCAATTCTATCACCGCCGTCGGCGGCGCGCCGCATCGCTACCGCAGCTCCCGCACGCGCGCATCGTCCGGTGCTGCCGCGCCTCGATGCGCCAAGCCGCCGGCGCCGGTATCGCACACGCCGCCGTTGCACGCGGGCCTACAGCTTCGCGAGAAACTCTGCCTCATCTACCTCGGCCTCGCGCAGGATATCGCGAAGCGTCCGGGGAGGCAGCTCCCGGTTGTGCCGCGCCACCACCACCGGGCGTTCGAGCCCGGGTTTGGTCAAGATCATATGGCTCCCCGTCTGACGCTTCACGGTGAGGCCGCAGCGAAGCAGGGCTCGCACGATCCGATCCGGGCGGAGTGACGGAAGATGTTCGGCAGGCAAGTGGTCGGTCTCAGGACGCCTGCTTCAATTTGAACTCCGACGGGATCGGAAACCCCTCATCGCGCGCGACGCTGAGCCAACCCTCCATGGCGTCGGCGATCATTTCCATGGCTTCCTCGAATGTCTCGCCGTAGGAAATGCACCCGCGGAGCGCCGGCACGCTGATGGTGAAGCCTCCCTCTGCCTCGGGGCGAAGCTCGTACAAGATGCCTTCCTTGATCACGTAGAATGTCCCGTTGCCGTCCATGCGCGCATGTTAGCACGTTACCTGAGGCGCGGATCGGCGCGGCTTGACGGTCGCGGGGCTACAGCAGCTCCGCGATCGACCGCACGATGCGGTGCGGGCGCATCGCCGCAGCCGCCGGCAGCGCCCCGCCGCCATCGACCCACACCGCGTGCATGCCGAGCGCTACTGCCGGCGCGATGTCCGCCTCCAGGTTGTCGCCTACCATCCACGTCGCCGCCGGCGCGCAGTCGACCGCCGCCAGCGCGTGCCGGAAGACGCGCTCGTCCGGCTTGCCGCAGCCGAACTCGCCTTCGATGACGATGCAGTCGAAGTACCGCGCCAGCCCGAACCGCTCGATGCTCCGCCGCTGGCTCTCCGCGCCGCCGTTCGTGATCAGCGCCATCGGCACGCCGCGCGACCGGAACGCCGCCAGCGCCTCGATCGCGCCCGGGTACGGTGCGATGGCGGCGGTGCGCCGCGCCCGGTAGTCGTCCGCAATGCGGTCCGCGAGGTCAAGGTGGCGGAGACCGGCATCAGCGAACGCGCGGCGGACGATCTCCCGGTTCGCCGCGTCGAGGTCGAGCCGTCCGGTGCGCGCCTGTTCGGCGTCGTCCCAGAACCACGTCCGCCGCGCGCGGATCGCCTCGTGCAGGGCGGAGGGCGCGAACGAGCCGTCGCACTGCGCCTCGCACGCGGCCAGCCACGACTCCTCCATCCCCGTCTGCCAGTCGAGGATCGTGCCGTCCATGTCGAAGAAGACCGCTCCTGGCCGCGCTGTCATCGTCAGGGACTGGTGCCATACATCCCGTAGTTGCGGGTGACGTCGAATTCGTAGATCAGGCGCTGTTCATCCGCCATGATCGTGAGGAACTCCTCGATGCTCCGTTCGGCGCCAAACCACATGATCTTGCCCGGCGAAGGGGCCGGCGACAGTTCACGCTGCATGACCTGGAACAGACGCAGGTTCTGCTGGGGTGCGTCCGGGCCGTCGAGGATGTTCACCCGGCACTCCAGCGCGAGCCAGCGCCATGCACTGTCGAAGACGAACAGGGTGGATCGTGGGTCGCGCCGCAGGTGAGCGGTCCGCCTCCGCCCTTGGGTCCCCGAGCTCCAGATCCTTCCATCGACCGCGGCGACGCCGACTCTCACCGAGTGCGGAGTCCCGTCATCGCGGAGCGTGGTCATCGCCGCGGAGTGATTCTTGTCGAGAAACGCCAGCGCCGCTTCGTCCATGATCCGCACTCCTGCTCGACTTCGACCTGGCCTGCTCGATCCAGCGCCTGATCTGCTCCGCGTGCTCCCGGTAGTGCTCGTCGGCGTTCGCGCTGATGATCTGGCCGAGCGGCCCGCCCGGCGCCCACGCGGGCGGCGCGGCGAGATCGGA
>JAKAMA010000029.1 GCA_021813085.1 Chloroflexota bacterium
CGAGGTGATCCAGACCCGCCCGGTGCTGCTCAACCGGGCGCCGACGCTGCACCGCCTGGGCATCCAGGCGTTCGAGCCGGTGCTGATCGAGGGCAGCGCGATCCAGATCCACCCGCTGGTCTGCACGGCGTTCAACGCCGACTTCGACGGCGACCAGATGGCGGTGCACGTGCCGCTGTCGCGCGAGGCCGTGGCGGAAGCGCGCCAGATCATGCTCTCGACGCACAACCTGCTGTCGCCGGGGTCGGGCGAGCCGATCATCGCGCCGACGCTGGACATGGTGCTCGGCTGCTACTACCTGACGCTCGACAAGCCGCACGGCCGCGGTGCGTACAAGGCGGGAAAGAACGGGCAACAGGCGGAGGGCGTCTACGGCAGCGCCGAAGAGGCGCGCTTCGCGCACGACCTCGGCATCGTCGACCTGCAGGCGCGGATCCGGGTGCGCATCCCGTACAGCAAGCCGGGCGCGCGGCGGCCATCGCAGGCGGCCGCGGAGCTGCCGCCGGGCGCGTCCGGGGAGGGCGAGGCCGCGGCGGTTTCGCCGCCGGCGGTTACGGCAACCGTCGTCGCGGACACGCACACGGAGATCATCGACACGACAGTGGGGCGCCTGATCTTCAACGAAGTCCTGCCGCCGGGGGTCGCCGCGGCGGTGACGGGCGGCATGGACTTCATCAACGAGAAGATGGACCGGAAGATGCTCAAGACCGTCGTGGCGCGCTGCTACGAGGTGCTCGGCAACGAGGAGACGGCAGAGGTCGTCGATGCGATCAAGCACGTCGGCTTCGAGTACGCGACGCAGTCCGGCATCACGATCGCCGTCAACGACCTGCGCGTGCCGGAGGAGAAGGCGGGGCTGATCAAGAAGGCCGAAGACAGCATCAAGGAGATCGACGGCGAGTACGAGACGGGGTTGATCACCGAACAGGAGCGGTACGACGCTACGGTCGAGGTGTGGAGCCGGACGACCGAGGACGTCAAGAAGACGATCCAGGACCAGCTCGACCGCTACGGCTCGGTGTACATCATGGCCACGTCCGGGGCGAAGGGAAACATCAGCCAGATCACGCAGATGGCCGGCATGCGCGGCCTGATGACCGACCCTTCGGGCCGGATCATCGACCTGCCGATCCGGTCGAGCTTCCGCGAGGGGCTGACGGTGCTGGAGTACTTCATCTCGACGCACGGCGCCCGCAAGGGGCTCGCGGACACGGCGCTGCGCACGGCGGACTCGGGCTACCTGACGCGGCGGCTGATCGACGTCGCGCAGGACGTGATCATCCTCGAGGACGACTGCGGGACGCGCATGGGCGTGTGGCTGGACCAGCCGGACGCCGGCGTGCTGGAGTCGTTCAGCGAGCGCATCATGGGCCGCTACTCGGCGATGGACCTCGAGGACCCGGAGACGGGCGAGCTGCTCGCCGGCTTCAACGAGGAGATCGACGACGCGAAGGCGGCGCGCATCGAGGAGCTCAACCTCGGACGCGTCTACGTGCGGTCGCCGCTGACCTGCCAGGCGAAGCGCGGCATCTGCCAGTACTGCTACGGCCGCAGCCCGGCGCGCGGCGCGCTCGTCACCATGGGCGAGGCCGTCGGCATCGTCGCCGCGCAGTCGATCGGCGAGCCGGGCACGCAGTTGACGATGCGCACGTTCCACACCGGCGGTGTGGCGAGCGGCGTCGACATCACGAGCGGTCTGCCGCGTGTCGAGGAGCTGTTCGAGGCGCGGGTGCCGAAGGGGCAGGCGCTGATCGCGGAGATCGACGGTGTGGCGGAGATCCTGCGCGACGGCGACCAGAAGCGGATCAAGGTCCGTAGCACGGAGCTGTACAGCGACGTCTACGACATCCCGCAGGGCGCGAAGGTGCTCGTCAAGAAGGACGAGCTGGTCGAGCAGGGGACGATCCTCGCCCGGCTGCCGCAGCTCGCGGCGCCCGCCGAAGCGCCGGAGGCCGACGGCAAGAAGCCGAAGGCGAAGAAAGCCACCACCAAGAAGGCGAAGGCCGAGGCGGCACCGGAGGTGCTGGAGGGCGACGTGGTGGCGCGCATCGGCGGCCGCGTGGTGGTCGACGGGCGCAACCGCGTGTCGATCGTGTACGAGGAGAACGAGGAGCGCGAGTACCCGGTACCGGCGGCGGCGCGGCTGCGCATCGAGAACGGCGACCCGGTGCAGGCGGGGCAGCAGCTCACGGAGGGCTCGCTCAACCCGCAAGACATCCTGCGCATCATGGGGCCGGAGGCGGTGCAGCTCTACCTGGTCGAGGAAGTGCAGAAGGTCTACCGCTCGCAGGGCGTGACGATCAACGACAAGCACATCGAGGTGATCGTGCGGCAGATGCTGCGCAAGGTGCGCGTCGACCAGCCAGGCGACACGCCGCTCTTGCCGAACGACATCGTCGACCGCTTCGAGTACGAAGAGGTGAACGCGCGCGTGCTGGCGGAGGGCGGCGAGCCGGCGACGGCGGTGCCGGTGCTGCTGGGCGTCACCAAGGCCTCGCTCAGCACGAGCAGCTTCCTGGCGGCGGCGTCGTTCCAGGAGACGACGCGCGTGCTGACGGAGGCGGCGATCAGCGGCCAGAAGGACCACCTGATGGGGCTCAAGGAGAACGTGATCATCGGCAAGCTGATCCCGGCGCGCGCGTCGATCGACCTGCCGCCGCCGCCGGTCAAGGAGATCCCGTTGCCGGAGTCGCTGGCGCTCGAGGAAGGCGACGACCTGTTCGAGGAGGACGAGGGCATCGCCGGCCTGCTCGGTGCGCTGGGCGTCGATGAGCCGGAAGACGAAGACGCCGAGCCGCTGGACGAGGCCGACGAGGACGCGGACGACCTCGCGGAGCCTTCGGCGGAGGACCTGCTGGACCCCGTCGACGACGTACCGGAGATCGACCTGCCTGCGGCCGACGTGCCGCCGCTGCCGAAGGGCTACGTCGCGGAGCCGGACGAGGAGTAGCGGCACGGCACGGCGGACCTGTGTTCGGACAGCGAGGGGGCCCGCACGGGGCCCCCTCTCGTTGTGTCG
Organism: Chloroflexota bacterium; assembly: GCA_021813085.1. Lineage (GTDB taxonomy): Bacteria > Chloroflexota > Dehalococcoidia > DSTF01 > JACRBR01 > JADMII01. The sequence goes on from JAKAMA010000029.1 coordinate 3,020, forward strand.
CCGGGGAGCTCGTAGCTTCAACGGCTGGCCTCTTTCGGCGCGGGAGCCGGGCTGGACCGGTGCGGGCGGGCTTGACCGCGGGCGTATGATCAATACAGAGACGCGCGTACCGCCGAAGACGGCGTCGGCCGGCGGCGCCACGAAGGAGGAGAACCATGAGCTGGATGGACAGGCTGCGCCGAGGTCGCGTCGAGACGCCCGCGCCGAATGGTAGCGACACCCCGCCGTGTCCGCACGTCACGCTCGTGCCGCGCTGGGACTCGGCGCCGGACATGGGGAGCGAGGAGAAGGCGTCCGCCTGGGTCTGCGACGTCTGTGGTGCGACGTTCACACCGGCCGAGGTACAAGGACTGCGCGCGAGCGAGGGCGAGCGCGTGAAGAGCGCGCTGCAGGACGGATAGGCGCCACGAGCGGGCGGCCACGCGGGGCCGCCCATACCGTGCGCGGGGCTGGGCGCTACGCGGCGGCGTGGTCCTGGCGGGCCTCGGGGCGGAGCTGGGCAAGCAGCCCTTCGACGGAGTCGGCGCTCACCGGGAAGGCGGCGATGGCGAGCGAGATCGCCGGCGCGGGCACCTCGGGGAAGCGCTGGACGACCATGCGCGTGACGCTGTCGCGCAGCCGTTCGCCAGAGAGGCGCGTGCCTTGGAGCGACGTCTCGTTGTGGATCACGGCGTAGCCTCCGCCCAGCGCGCCGAGCACGTCGGAGTCGCGCACCTGTGAGAGCACCTGGCTGCCGATGCGTCGCATCAGGTGGTCGGTGAAGAAGTCGCCGAACCGGCGCCGCACGTCGCGCTCGTTCTCCAGGCGGAGGACGGCGACGCCCAGCTCGCGGCCGTAGCGCCGGGCGCGGCTGATGTCCCGCTTGAGCTGGGCGATGAGGAAGTCTTCGTCCGGGATCCAGAGGATCGGGTCGACGGAGTGCAGGCGGCGCGCCTCTTCGCGCTGGCGGAGCTGGTACACGGCGACGGCGACGTGGTTGGCGAGGATCAGCGCCACCTGCTCATCGAGCGGCGACGCGTCGACGACGAACAGCGCGATGCCGATCGCCTCGCGGTTGTAGGCGATGGGCACGAGGACGGCCTGCGCGGGCGTGCCCTCGGGCGGCGCGACGCCGAACAGCGCTTCGACCTCGACGGTCACGGCGCCGGACTGGCCCTCAACCTGTGCGAAGACGGCGGCCGCGCGCTCGTCCGCCGGCAGTGCGCCGACGCGCAGCGCGTCGCGGAGCTCGTGCGCGTTCTGGGGCGCCTGCGGGGACACGGGCAGCGGCCGGTACGTGCCCGCCTCATCGACGATGGCGAGGACGGTGAGCGCGGCGCCGAGCGCCTTCTCGCCGAGGAACTCCACCCGGCCGGCCAGCCACTGCATGTCCGCGGAGGCGTGCAGGGATGCCAGGTTCTCGGCAAGGTAGAGCAGCCGGCCTTCGGTCTCCGAGGGCAGTGTGGGCACGGGCACGTTGCCACCCCTTCCGGAAGAGTATCGGCAGCGGGCGGGGCCGTCCTGACGCGCGCGGGGGCGATTTCGCGGGGGATTTCCGGCGGACCGGGGATTTGGGGATTGGAAGCTGGGGACTGGGGAGCCCCACGAGCGGGCGGCCACGCGGGGCCGCCCCTACCGCGCGCTTGGCGGTGCTTCGTCAGCGGGTCGTGGCGGCGGCGGGGCCGCGGGCCGGCTGCGGCGCGGGGAACGCGTCGCTGATGTAGTGGTCGGCGCGGATGGCGGCGGTGGCGCCGTCGCCGGCGGCGGTGACGACCTGACGGGCGGAGTCCGCGCGGATGTCGCCGGCGGCGAAGATCCCGGGGACCTCGGTCTGCATCCATTCATCCACGACGACGTGGCCGCCGCCGTCCATGCGCAGCTTGCCGCGCAGGTAGTCCGTGTTCGGGGTGAGACCGATGAAGATGAAGACGGCGGCGACGTCGAGGGTGCGCGTCTCGCCGGTGACGACGTCGCGGACGCGCACGCCGCTGACGGCGTCTTCACCGAGGATCTCCTCGACGACGGTGTTCCAGACGAACTCCATCTTCGGGTCCGCGAAGGCGCGCTCCTGGAGGATGGCGCTGGCGCGCAGCGTGTCGCGGCGGTGGACCATGTACGCCTTCTTCGCGTAGCGCGTGACGAAGAGGCCCTCGTCCATCGCGGCATCGCCGCCGCCGACGACGGCGACGGTCTGATCCTTGAAGAACGCGGCGTCGCAGGTCGCGCAGTAGGAGACGCCGAAGCCGGTCAGGCGCTCCTCGCCGGGGACGCCGAGGCGGTTGTAGTCGGCGCCGCCGGCCAGGATCACGGCATTCGCCAGGTAGCTGCCTTCGCTCGTGACGACGAGGTGCTTGCCGTCCACCTGGTCGATGGCGGAGACATCGGCGTACGCGGTCTCCATCCCGTACTTCTCGGCCTGGCGGTGCATGGCCTGCGCGAGCTCGAAGCCGTTGATGCTGTCGATGCCAGGGTAGTTCTCGACGGCGGCGGTGAGGGAGATCTGGCCGCCGGTGACCTTGCGCTCGACGAGCAGCGTCTTGCGGCGGGCGCGCGCGGCGTAGAGGCCGGCGCTGAGGCCGGCGGGGCCGGCGCCCGCGATCACGATGTCGTACTCCTGCGGTGCGGTCGTGGTCATCGTGTGCTCCCATCCGCCGGTGGCGGTGGCCCCGCGCGGGGGCGGGGCAAGGGCGGGCCGCCGCGGCGGCCCGCCCCGGCGGGGCGTTAGAGGACGGCGTCGAGCCGCTTCTTGAGGTCGCCCTTCGGACGGAAGCCGATGATCTGGCCGACGGGCTGGCCGCCCTTGAAGACGAGCAGCGTCGGGATGCTGCGGATGCCGTACTGCGACGCCGTGCGGACGTTGTCATCGGTGTTGAGCTTGACGAACTTCACCTTGCCGGCGTATTCGTCGGACAGCTCTTCGACGACCGGGGCGACCATGCGGCAGGGGCCGCACCAGGGGGCCCAGAAGTCCACGAGCACGGGTGTCTCGGCCTTCAGGACTTCGCTCTCGAAGTTGGCGTCGGTGACTTCTGCGGGCTTGGCCATGGTTCCGAATGTTCTCCTACTACCGTCCGCCGCCGGGGGTGCCCATACGGGCCGTCTGGCCGGCGATTGACACCTTCCTGAGCATCAGGATAATATACCCCCAGAGGGTATGTCAAGGGCTCGGCGCACGATGTGTTACAGCGCCAGCCGGAAGGCGGGCCGATGCCAGAGAAGACGTTGCAGGACGAGATCAGCAACCGGCTGCGCCGGATCGAGGGCCAGGTGCGCGGCATCGAGAAGATGCTGGACGAGGGCCGCGACTGCGAGGACATGCTGACGCAGACGATGGCGATCCGGAGCGCGGTGGACCAAGTGGGGGCGCGGCTGATGGAGTATCACCTCGACCGCTGCCTGCTGGAGGGGTTCGACTGCGAGCCGGAGCGGATGGAGCTGCTGCGCCACGCGCTCAAGCTCTGGACGCGCTTCGGGCAGCCGGCGCCGGCGATGGCGCTGCCGTACGAGGCGGGGAATTAGGATCCTTTACATGGCGGCGGCGAAGGGCTCAGGCGCTGGACGCTGGTAGAGGGTGGAACGGGCGGCGTGGCCCACGCGGTGCGCCGGCCGATACGTGCCCGCATCTGCGTCAGCAGTGCGCCGCGAGTACGGCGTCGGCGATCACCTGCGCGCCGGCGGCGCTTGGGTGAAACCTGTCGCTGGCCAGGTAGCCGAGCGACGCAGGGTCGCGCGTGCCGTCCGGCCCGTTGAATGCGGCGTTCACCGATGCGGGCAGCATGCCATCCGCGCAGGCCGTCTGGTGGATGGAGGCATTCACCGCTGCAAGCTTCGCGATCACGTAGCTGTCGACCAGCTCCGGATACGGATCGTAGATGTCGAGCACCGTGATGCGCGCGTGTGTGAGTGCGCGCAGCTCGCCGAGTGTGCGCGCGTAGGCCGTCTCGAAGCCCGCGAGCGTCGTGTCGACGCAGGCCTTGTCGCAGCCGCCGAGCTCGTATCGAAGCAAGGCGATCCCGAGGTCGTTCGATCCAATGCTCAGTGTCAGCACGTCGGCGTGCGCGATGGCGGTACGCAAGGACTGATCCTGGGACAAGCTCTGCTCGAACGCGCCCAGGAACTCGCCCGGAGTCGCCAGGACGGTGGGCTGAACGCGCAGCACCTTCGCGTAGTCTGTGGCGTAGGTCGTGGGCCCGTTGGTGCCGAGCGAGTCACCAAGCACCACGTAACTGCATCCGGTGAGGAGCGCGCCGGCGACCAGCACGAGGCTGAGAAGTCCCGGCAGACGGCGGGAGACGATAGTCTGAGGTCGCACTGGCGGGCTCTTCCTCTCGATGTCATATGGGAGGCCGTACCGTCGGTCGGTCGGCCGCTCCCGCGGCTGCGATCATACTCCGCGGTACCACGCCGGTGCGCTTCAAAGTTTCCAATCGCACCACGAACGGACCGGCGCCTGCATCTCCCGTGCGCCTGTGCGCCGCCCGCACGCACAGACTTCTTTGCGCTGTCCGAGGGTCGAGGCAGGGGAGCGGAAGGGGTCAGGGGATATGCGCACGTAGGGTGACGCCTTCGAGGAGGGGGCGGCGCTCCCCGGCTGGTGGCATGCGGACGGCGGGGGCTCAGCGGGCGCGGGCATCGTCGGAACGAGCGCTCACGCCTTCTCGAGCACAGACCCCAGGACGTTACGGACCGTTCGTTCCTGGCGCGCCGAGAACCCGTCGCGCGCGACGATGGCGCGGACGGGACAGTAGGGGACGCAGATGCCGCATCCGTTGCAGCGGCCTCTGCGGATGACGAACTGCTTCTTCGCCTCGAAGATCGCGGCTTCGGGGCACATGTATTCGCAGCAGCCGCAGTCCACGCAATCGGAGCTGATCATGTACGACACGTCGTCCGTCCTTTGCTCGCGCGCTTGCGGGGCGCTCCCTGGATGACCGGTCACGGGCGTCCCGCTCGTGTCTTCCGCGCCGGCGCCCGGCGCTTCTGTTAGCTCGCCGAGAACTCCGTCGTCACGCCCGCCGCCTCGTTGAAGAAGGCCTGGATCGACTGGTTGAAGCGATAGAACAGGTCGACCTGCAACTGGTCCTTCGCTACGACCTGCATGGGCGTGCCAGCCATCGTCAGCCGGTTGAGCGTATGCCCGAGGTCCGGCTCGCCATGGTCGCGGATGTTCTCGATCATGTTCTTCCAGTCGTCGAGCCTGCCCTCGATCGTGAAGTCGGCAAGCTGTGCCGGATCAGCGACCTCGCGCACGCGGCGCACGCCGTAGCCGGCGAACTCGAGCAGGTATCCCTTCGCCGCTCCGCCGGTGCCGACCTTCACGCCGACATTCGCGTCTACGTACCCCAGGTGCTTGAAACGCTCGCGCTCGTCGGCCACACGCCGGCCGACGGCCTCGAACCATTCAACGGATGGAAACTTCGGCATCGCGATACCTCCTAGAACGGCGCCTCCGCCGGCACTTTCGTCACGTCGCGACGGTCGAAGCCGGCCAGCGCGCATCGGTTGAGGTACTCCTCGCGCATCCGTACCCAGACGAGACGCACCGCCTCCATCCCTTTGTCCATCCCCTTCACGCCATCGCCCATGAGGACGGCGAGCGGCTCGATGATGAACGGATTGGTAAGGAAACCGGGGATGCCCAGCTCCGCGACTTCAGCGAGCGCGTGCATCTCGGCGAGTGCCTGCTCGTGCTCCGGGTGATGCTCGAGGAAGTACTTGAGGTGCATCGTCCCGTACGATACGTGGCGTGCTTCGTCCTGCATGCAGAGCCGGTAGATCTCTTTCTCCGTCTTGTTCTTCGCGAGGAACTCGCCTCCGCGGAAGATGTCGAGGACCAGCCCTTCGCCGAGGACGTGCATGAGGAAGGACCCCTGGATGTACGTCGGGGCGTGCAGGATCGTCCGCAGAAACAGCTCCGTGCCGCTGAGGCAGCGCATCAGGCCGCCGCCGTTCGCCAGCGCCCGCTTGCGGAAGACCTCGAGGTGACGCGCCTCGTCCATCGCCTGGGTGCAGAGGAACATCTTGACCTCGTGGAAGTGCTGGTTCATCTGCCACTGCCACTTCGCCGGGAAGTCCGCGGCGATCATCTCCACCTCGCTGAGGAAGGTGGCGATCTGGCACTGCGCCCGCTCCAGATCGTCGGGGAGCGGCTTGAGTTCGTCCCACGGAATGTCGCGCGTGGCGCTCCACTGGCGGCCGCACGCCTCCTCGTAGAGCGCCGACACGTTGTCGCTCCAGACTTGGTACTTCTGGTTGTAGACGTAGCCCATGTCCGGGACCTCCGGGTCGACGACGGCGCCGCGTGGCGCCATCGTGCGCAGCTCGGGCGCGTCATCGGGTTCGCCGGCGTACGCCTTGTTGATGTCCTGGAGCGTCAGACCGCGTTCGGCGTCACGCATCTTCGCCGTGATGCCCCAGTTTGGCCGCGGATCATGGAGCCACTCCAGGTCGTAGCGGCCCTTCTTCAGATTCTCGATGTACTCATGCTGCTGCTCGTTGAAGATGTCTCCTTCGTTCCGTACGAACAGCGCCGCGCGCTGCAGCAGCTCGTGCGCCCGCTCCGGCGTCAGCCCCATGTCGAGGGCCACGCCCAATTGCTCCACGCTGAAGCCCTTCGCGAGGGCCAGCTCGATCGTGTCGGCCGCCGCCTTCCGGGACGTCCATCCCTTGGCGACGGCCTTGTCCAGGAGTTCCTCAGGGATCGGACGTGCCTGGGTCATCATGTCATCCTTTCGCACGCGGTCGGCGCGTGTCTACCTGTAACTTAGCGAACGCTAGAATAACCCCACATGGGGTATCTGCATCATTTATCCCGTGACCCGTGGGCCAATCGGCACTGGTCGCGGGTTCGCCCGCGCGCGAAGCTCAACACATGAACGTCAAGGCGGAACCGATGGCGCTGCTGGCCGCCTTCACTCGCGCAGGCGACGGCGTCTACGCCGTCGACGGCCGCCAGCGTATCGTCTACTGGAGCAAGACTGCCGAGCGCCTGCTTGGCCATCGGGCGACGCAGGTCCTGGGACGGTACTGCTACGACGTCATCGCCGGCGGCGACCGCCGCGGCCACCCCTTCTGCCGCCAGAACTGTCCGGTCATTGAGTGCGCCCTCAAGGGCCGCGCGTCGGAGAGCTATGAGGTGCTCACGCGCACAGCGTCCGGGCAGGCGCGCTGGCTCAGCGTGAGCATCGTCGTCCTGCGCGGGCGAAGCCCGCAGTCGACGCTCACCGTCCACCTCATTCGAGACGTCACGGAGAAGCGGCGCGTGGAGGTGCGTGCCGAGCGCATCCTCGCCGCCGTCGCCTCGGCCAGCCCCGAGGCCGGCGAGGGCGTCGAGGCCATGCCGTTGACGCGGCGGGAGCTGGAGGTGCTGCAGTTACTCGCCTGCGGGTTGCCCAATGCCCAGATCGCCGATGCGCTCGGCGTCAGCCCGACCACCGTCCGCAACCATATCGAGCACCTGCTCGGCAAACTCGGCGTCCATAGTAAGCTCGAAGCCGTCGTCTACGCCGCACGCCATCACGTCGTGTGATGCAGCTCAGCGCCGCGGCAAGACGGCCAAACACGCCGCGCCGCTCCCGCGGCTGCGATCATACTCTCCGGTACCACGCCGTTCCAATCTCACCACGAACGGCCCGTCGCCTGTATCTCCCGCGCGCCTGTGCGCCCGCCCGCATGCAACAGACTTTCTTGCGCTGTCCGAGGATCGAGGCAGGGGAGCAGAGGGGGTCAGAGGATATGCGCACGTATGGACGTGACGTGCGGCATCGGCGCACGCTCGCCAGCGTCATCGAAGACGGCGTCTCCATCTTTCAGCAGGACGCGTCGGAGTACGCCTTCGCGGGGCTGATCGGGGCCTTCGCGGCGTGCCTCTCGACGCTGGTTCTGGTGTCGGCCGGCGGCACGCTGGGCGCGCTGCTGCTGCCGCTCGTCCTCATCGCGATCGCGGTCGTCACGCTCGCGACCGCCACCGAGGCGCTGCGCCGTGTGACGGACAACCTTGAGCCGTCGGCGGCGCAGTCCTTCGCGGCAGTGCTGCGCGGGCTGCCGGCGGTCCTGCTGCCGTGGGCGCCGCTCGCCATCGCGCTCGCGGCCGCGCTGGTGCTCGACGTGCGGGTGGGGCACTGGCTGCCGGCGTCCGAGCGGGGGCTCGTCGAAGTGCTGGTGGTCGTCGCGGCGCTGTACGCCGCGCTGGGGCGCGTGCTCGCCGTGCCCTCGCTCGTGATGCGCCGGTCAACGGCGCGAGAGGCGACGCAGGAGGGCCGCGTGCTGGCCGCGCGCGCGCTGCCGAAGGTCGCCGGCGCGTGGGGCATCTGCCTGGCGCCGGCGCTGCTCGTGTCTCTCATCCCGGCGCTGACGGGGTTCGGCGCCGTGTCGAGCGCGATCGCCGCGCTGGCGTTCGTCGGCACGATGCCGTTCGGGGCGATCGTGAACGCGCTGCTGTTCTTCGATGCGGTCCCGGACGGCGGGGCGGCGGCGGGCGCGCAGGCGACGATGGCGCGGCGGACGGCCGGGCTACGGCAGGTGCGGTAGGGGCGGTGGCGGTGCGTCGTGCCGTGTGGCGACGACGAGGGCGCGGCAAGCGGCGCCCCTACGTGTGGTGATGGGGCCGGCTGCGCGAGACATGGCGCCGTGCGCGAGGCGCGAGAGGCACGCACCGACGCGGGCTGAACAGCCCGCGCCACGAAGGGCGGCGCGACGGAGGACCGCGACGCGGTCTTCTCAGGCCGGGCGGTCGGGGCGACGGCGGCGGCGCAGCTCGGCGATGCGCAGGCGGATCAGGGCGCGCTGGAGCGCGGCCTGCGCGGCAGCCAGGTCTTCGATGCTCTCGCGGCGCTCGATGGCGAGGCGCGCCCGCTCCCGCGCCTGCTCCGCGCGCTGCACGTCGATCTCCTCCGCCCGCTCGGCGGCGTCGGCGAGCACGACGACGCGGTTGTCGAGCACCTCGAAGAAGCCGCCGGTGACGGCGAAGGGGTGCTCCTCGTTGCCGCGCTTCAGCACGAGCTCGCCCGGCGCCAGCATCGTCATGAAGGCGGCGTGCTGGGGCAGGACGGCGAGCTGGCCCTCGATGCCGGGCGCGATCACCTCATCGATGCCCTCTTCGTGGAGCACGGTCTTCTCGACGGTGACGATATCGACGGTGAGCGGCATGGCGTGGGCCTTCAGAACCTGGAACCTGGAACCTGGAACCTAGAACCGATACAGAACATCGCGTACACCCCGCTCTAGCCTTCCGACGCCATCTTCTGGGCCTTTTCGGTGGCCTGGTCGATGGTGCCGACGTTGACGAAGGCCTGCTCGGGGAGCGTATCGTGCTTGCCTTCGAGGATCTCCTTGAAGCCGCGCACGGTCTCGCGGACGGGCACGTACTGGCCCGGGATGCCGGTGAAGACCTCGCCCATGTACATGGCCTGGCCGAGGAAGCGCTCGATGCGGCGGGCGCGGGCGACGGTCTGCTTGTCCTCGTCGGACAGCTCCTCGACGCCGAGGATGGCGATGATGTCCTGCAGGTCCTTGTAGCGCTGGAGCACCCGCTGCACGCCGCGCGCCGTGTCGAAGTGCTCCTGACCGACGATGTTCGGGTCGAGGATGCGCGACGACGACGCGAGCGGATCCATAGCGGGGAAGATCGCCTTCTCGAAGATGCTGCGCTCGA
>JAKAMA010000363.1 GCA_021813085.1 Chloroflexota bacterium
ACCCGTTCGAAGTGTACCGGGCGCTGCGCGCGGTCAACCCCTCGCCGTACATGTACTATCTCGAGATGGACGACGTCCACTGCGTCGGCGCCTCGCCGGAGATGCTGATCCGGGTCGAGGACGGCGTCATCGAGACCCACCCGATCGCCGGCACCCGCCGCCGCGGCCGCGACGCCGAGGACGAGCAGCGCATGGCGGACGAACTCCAGACGTCGGAGAAGGAGCGCGCCGAGCACATCATGCTCGTCGACCTCGCGCGCAACGACCTCGGCCGCGTCTGCACGCCGGGCAGCGTCCGCGTCACCTCGCTGATGGCCGTCGAGCGCTACTCGCACGTCATGCACATGGTCTCTCACGTCGTCGGCAAGCTGCGGCCCGACGTGACGACGTACGACGCCCTCCGGGCCTACTTCCCCCACGGCACCGTCACCGGCGCGCCCAAGATCCGCACGATGCAGATCATCGCCGAGCTCGAGGGCGAGCGCCGCGGCGGCTACGGCGGCTGCATCGGCTACTTCGACATGTCCGGCAACTGCGACACCGCGCTGGCGATCCGCACGATCTGGATGCGGTCCGGCGTCGCCTACGTGCAGGCCGCCGGCGGCGTCGTCTACGACAGCACGCCCGAGGAGGAGGAGCTGGAGTCGCACAACAAGGCGCGGGCGCTGATGCGCGCGATCGACGTCGCCGAGCAGGGCCGCGACGAGCGCCCGCACGGATCGCTGGGCTACTGAGATGCCGGACCTGCTCTCCGCGGCGCTCTTCGAACGTGACGGGATGGTGCTGATGGCGCACCGCAAGCCCGGGCACCCGCCATTCGGCGCCCAGTGGATCCTGCCGATGACCCTGGTCGCGGAGCACGAGACCGCCGAGGAGGCGCTCCGCCGCCACGCGCGCGACACGTTCGGGATCGAAGTCGGCGAGGAGCAGTTCGCCGACACCGTCTACGTCGAAGACCCCTCGGACGCACACCGTTACGTCGCGAACATCTTCCGCACGCCCCTGGGCAGCGCACCGATGCGCTTCGACGCGGACGGCGACTACGACGACGCCCGCTGGCTCGCCGCCGCCGAGCTCGAGCAGGTGTCGATGCCGCCGCCGCTGCGCGATCCCGTCGTCCGCATCCTGCGCGGCGAGACGCCGGTCCCGCGGACCGACTGGGAGCCGCAGGCCGACGAGAAGCCGGAGGCGGCCCTGCCGCTCGCCGAGCGCCCGGAGCCCGAGGCGCCCGCGCCCGACAACCGCGCCGGCTGGGACGCGATCTCCGCCGCCTACCAGGAGCAGCGTTTCGGCGAGATGTACGGCGAGCGCCTCATGTGGTCGTTCGCATCGTCGGAGGACGACCTGCACGTGCTCGACGACGTGCGCGGCAAACGCGTCATCGTGCTCGGTTGCGGTGGCGGACAGGACTGCGTCGCGCTGGCCAGGATGGGCGCGATCGCCGTCGGGATCGACCCGTCCGCCGCCCAGATCGGGTATGCCAGGCAGTACGCCAGCGCGCATGCCACCGAGAACGCGTCGTTCGTCGAAGGGACGGCGGAGGACCTCACGCGGTTCGACGACGGCAGCTTCGACCTGGCGGTCTCGTCGCACGCGCTCAACTACGTCGAGCGGATCGAACACGCGCTCGCCGAGGCGCACCGCGTGCTGCGCGGCGGCGGCGTGCTCGCATTCGCCGTGACGCACCCAATGAGCGTGCTCGCCTCCGACGCGCCGCCGTACGTGGTCGAGCACGCGTACTGGGACGAAACGGTGGACTGGTCGTGGGAGTTCGAAGGCGCGCCGCCCGCCCGCTTCCGCCAACGCTTCCCAACGCTCTCGCGCTGGTTCGAGATGCTGACGGACGCCGGCTTCGCCGTCGAGCGCATCGCCGAGCCGCGCGAGGACGACCGCCGCCCGCCGCCGGGCTCGAAGACACCGTGGGACGCGGCGCGCGCGCGGCTTGTGCCGAACACGATCATCTTCAAGGCGAGGAAGCGCTGATGCTGCTGCTCATCGACAACTACGACAGCTTCACCTACAACCTGTACCAGTACCTCGGCGAGCTGGGCGCGCAGGTCGAGGTGGTGCGCAACGACGCCGTGACCCTCGAGGACATCGACGCGCTGGCGCCCGAGCGGATCATCATCTCGCCCGGTCCCGGGAACCCGGACGACGCCGGCATCAGCAAGGACGTCATCCGCCGCTTCGCCGGCAAGACGCCGATCCTCGGCGTCTGTCTGGGGCACCAGTGCATCGGCGAGGTGTATGGCGGTGTCGTCGCGGGCGCCGGCGAGATCCTGCACGGCAAGGTGTCGAAGATCACGCACGACGGCCGGGGCGTCTTCGCCGGCCTGCCGTCGCCGATCGAGGCGACGCGCTACCACTCGCTCGCCATCCAGCCCGGCACCGTGCCGGACGTGCTCGAGGTGAGCGCGCGGAGCGAGAGCGGCGTCATCATGGGGGTGCGCCACCGGACGCTGCCGGTCGAGGGCGTGCAGTTCCACCCGGAGTCAATCCTGACGGCGGACGGCAAGGCGATGCTCCGGAACTTCCTCGCGATGCGCGTAGGACTGGGGAGCGGCGATCGTGGGGGTGGCCACGGGTGACCGCCCGGACGCGGGACGCGGGTCCCGTCACGTCGCGATACTATGGGTGCCCAAGGAGTGTCGCGAGCGCAGGAGCAACTCGACTCGCGTAGGGCCAGGGCCCGCCCTGCCCGGCGCGCTGTCGGAGGGGCGAACATGACACAGGTTGAACCTTCCTTCATCAAGGTGAAGAGCTTCAGCGAGAACGTCGAGAGGGCACTTGCCGGCCGAGGCGACTTCGATGTCGTCCACAACCAGATAAGGCCCTTTACTGACGGCATCGTAACGATCGGCGGC
>JAKAMA010000364.1 GCA_021813085.1 Chloroflexota bacterium
ACGGCGTACGACTGCCCGACGGCGCGGCTGGTCGAGGAGGGGGGCGCCGATATGATCCTCGTCGGCGACACGCTCGGCATGGTCGTGCTCGGCTACGACTCGACGCTGCCGGTGACGATGGAGGACATGATCCACCACACCAAGGCGGTGGTGCGCGGCACCGAGCACGCCCTCGTCGTCGGCGACATGCCCTTCATGAGCTATCAGACCGGCTGGCAGGACGCCATGCGCAACGCCGCGCGCTTCATGCAGGAGGCCGGCTGCGGCGCCGTCAAGCTCGAAGGCGGCGTGCGGTCCGCCGAGACCGTGCAGAAGCTCGTCGAAGCGGGCATCCCGGTGATGGGGCACATCGGCCTGACGCCACAGTCCGTCAACCAGTTCGGCGGCTTCAAGGTGCAGGGCAAGACGCCCGCGGCCGCCGTCCAGCTCATGCACGACGCGCAGGCGCTCGAGCAGGCCGGCGCCTTCGCCATCGTGCTCGAGACGATCCCGGCGCCGCTCGCGGAGCTGCTGACGCAGCGCCTCAGCGTGCCGACGATCGGCATCGGCGCCGGCGCCGGCTGTGACGGCCAGGTGCAGGTCTTCCACGACATGCTCGGCATGTTCGACGCCTTCGTCCCGAAACACGCCGGGCGTTACGCCGAGATCGGCGAGGCGATCCGCGACGCCGTGCGCCGCTACGCCCAGGACGTCCGCTCGGGCGCGTTCCCGACCGAGAAGCAGAGCTTCCGCATGGACCCCGCGGCGCTCGCCGAGCTGCGGCCGGGCGGCGCCGGCACGATCGGGCGACGTCACGCGCTCGGGCTCGACGCCTGATGCACCGCCGGCGCCGCTGACCGCCTTGCGCGTCTTCCGCACGGTCGCTGAGGTCCGCTCGTGGCGCCGGCAACTCGCCGGCGACCTCGGCCTCGTGCCGACGATGGGCTACCTGCACGAAGGCCACCTCTCGCTCGTTCGCGCGGCGCGCGCCGCCGATGCGCACGTCGCCGTCTCGATCTTCGTGAATCCGACGCAGTTCGCGCCGGGCGAGGACCTGGCGCGCTACCCGCGCGACGAGGCGCGCGACCTCGCGCTGCTCGAAGCCGAGCGCGTCGATGCCGTGTTCGCCCCGTCCGTCGCAGAGATGTACCCGCCCGGGTTCAGCACCTGGGTCGAGGTCGAGGGGCTGACGGCGCGGCTCGAAGGCGCCAGCCGCCCGACACACTTCCGCGGCGTCACGACCGTCGTGGCCAAGCTGCTGGACATCGTCCAGCCCCGCCGCGCGTACTTCGGGCAGAAGGACGCACAGCAGCTCGCCGTGGTGCGCCGCATGGTCCGTGACCTCGACATCGACGCCGAGATCATCGGCCTGCCGATCGTGCGCGAAGCGGACGGCCTGGCGCTGAGCAGCCGCAACGTCTACCTCGCGGGCGACGACCGCCGGGCCGCGCTCGTGCTGAGCCGCGCGCTCGCACTGGCCCGCCGGATGTCCGACGGCGGCGTGCGTGAGGCGAAGGCGATCCGCGCGGAGATGGAGGCGCTGATCCGTGCCGAGCCCCGCGCGTCGGTCGACTACGTGAGCGTGGCCGACCCGGACACGCTCGTCGAGCTGGAGACGATCGACCGTCCTGCGCTCGTGTCGCTGGCGGTGCGCATCGGCGGCACGCGGCTCATCGACAACACCATCCTCGGCGCGGAGTAGGCGCGCGACAAGCGGCGGGGGGGCGCGGCAAGCGGCCGGGGCGCGGCAAGCAGGCGCCCCTACAACACACGATCCCTGGCCCGGCATAGGTGCGGCGGTGCGCGGCGGGGGCGCGGCAAGCGGCGGGGGCGCGGCAAGCAGCGCCCCTACAACAGACGATCCCTGGCCCGGCATAGGTGCGGCGGTGCGCGGCGGGGGGCGCGGCCGATTCTGGCCGGGCGCGGGCGGCGGCGGTACCATGGGGCGTTCCCATCATTGGACGCACGGGCCCGGGGCCGGGAGGGGGCAGGCGCATGTCCGGACACTCGAAATGGTCGCAGATCAAGCGCCAGAAGGGCGCGGCCGACGCGCAGCGCGGGCAGCTCTTCACCAGGCTGACCAAGGAGATCATCCTCTCCGCGAAGGCGGGTGGGCCCGACCCGAACGGCAATTTCCGGCTGCGGCTCGCCGTCCAGAAGGCGCGCGACAACAACATGCCGGCCGAGAACATCGAGCGGGCGATCAAGCGCGCCGCCGGCGGTGGCGAAGGTGCGGAGCTGGCCGAGGTGACCTACGAGGGGTTCGGGCCGGCGGGCACGTCGATCATCGTCGAAGCGGCGACGGACAACCGTAACCGCACCGTCGCGGAGATCCGCAACGTCTTTGCGCGCGCCGGCGGCAACCTGGGCGAGGCCGGCTCCGTCGCCTGGAACTTCGACGCACGCGGCGTCATCAACGTCCCGCGCAACGGCAGGGACCCGGACGGGGCGTCTGCCGCCGACCAGGTCGCGCTGTACGCGATCGACGCCGGCGCCGAGGACGTGCAGATCGGCGATGACAGTATCGACATCTACACCGCACCTGCCGACCTCGAGGCCGTCAAGAAGGCGCTCGAGGCGCGCGGTGTCCCGGTCGAGTCCGCCGAGGCCGCGCGCGTCCCGAAGACCACGGTCCAGCTCGACGAGAAGCAGGCGGTCCAGGTGCTGCGCCTGGTCGAGAAGCTCGAGGCGCTCGACGACGTGCAGAAGGTCTACTTCAACGCCGAGTTCAGCGACGACGTGCTCGCGTCGTACACGAGCTGATCGTGTGAGCGGCACAGCGCCCCCGGCGGTCATCCTCGGCGTCGATCCGGGCACCCGCTCCACCGGCTGGGGCGTCATCGCGCTCGACCGCGCGGAGCCCCGCGCGCTGGC
>JAKAMA010000365.1 GCA_021813085.1 Chloroflexota bacterium
CCAGAGGCGGGGCCTATTTTTGTTGGGCGCAGTAACGATTCAGCCCACAGCGGCCCGACAGGCCGGAGGGCGGCTTCGGGCCCGAGTGGCGCAACGGCAGCGCAACCGATTTGTAATCGGTAGGTTAGTGGGTTCGAATCCCCTCTCGGGCTCCAGACGAGATCCCGCGGCGGGGGTAGTGCGTGCCCGGAGCGCCTCGCCGCCGGCGCAGCTCGCATCCGCGGAGAAACCGGCCTGCCCACATAGCTCAGTTGGCAGAGCACACCCTTGGTAAGGGTGAGGTCATCGGTTCGAATCCGATTGTGGGCTCCAGCAGGGAACACGCCCCGGGTGCCGGGGCAGCGGGATACGCACAGCGCCCGCCTGACGCGGGCGGGCAGGCATCGGCGGGCGCATCCGCGAGGCGCGGAGGACGGAGCAGGCCCCTCAGCCAGGGGGGCGCAGAAGGAGTAGCCGGACATGGCCAAGCAGAAGTTTGAGAGGACGAAGCCGCACGTCAACATCGGCACCATCGGTCATGTCGACCATGGAAAGACGACCTTAACCGCGGCTATCACCAAGGTCCTCGCGATGAAGAAGCTGGCGGACTACCGGGACTTCGGCAGCATCGACAACGCGCCCGAAGAGCGTGCGCGCGGCATCACGATCGCGATCACGCACGTGGAGTACGAGACGGAGAAGCGCCACTACGCGCACGTGGACTGCCCCGGGCACGCGGACTACATCAAGAACATGATCACGGGCGCGGCGCAGATGGACGGCGCGATCCTCGTCGTGGCGGCGCCCGAAGGCCCGATGCCGCAGACGCGCGAGCACATCCTGCTGGCGCGGCAGGTGCAGGTGCCAAGCATCGTCGTCTACCTGAACAAGGTCGACCAGATGGACGACCCGGAGCTGCTCGACCTCGTCGAGCTCGAGCTGCGGGAGCTGCTCAGTAAGCAGGGGTTCCCGGGCGACGACATCCCGATCATCCGCGGCAGCGCGCTGGCGGCGCTCAACTCCACCAGCACCGACCCGGAGGCGCCGGAGTACAAGAGCATCCTCGAACTGATGCAGGCGGTCGATGACTACGTGCCGACGCCGGAACGCCCGAAGGACCAGCCGTTCCTGATGCCGATCGAGGACGTCTTCGGCATCAAGGGCCGTGGGACGGTGGTCACCGGCCGCATCGAGCGCGGCATCGTCAAGGTGGGCGAGGAGATCGAGATCGTCGGCTTTGGGCAGACCCGGAAGACCACGGTCACCGGCGTCGAGATGTTCAAGAAGCTGCTGGACCAGGGCGAGGCGGGCGACAACGTCGGCTGCCTCCTGCGCGGCATCGAGCGGGAGGACATCGAGCGGGGCCAGGTGCTGGCGAAGCCGGCGTCGATCACGCCGCACAAGAAGTTCGAGGCGGAGGTCTACGTCCTGTCGAAGGACGAGGGCGGCCGCCACACGCCGTTCTTCAGCGGCTACCGCCCGCAGTTCTACATCCGGACGACGGACGTCACCGGGTCGATCGAGCTGCCGGAGGGGGTCGAGATGATCATGCCCGGCGACAACGTCAAGATGAAGGTGGACCTGATCACACCGGTCGCGGTCGAAGACGGCCTGCGCTTCGCGATCCGCGAGGGGGGCCGTACGGTGGGTGCCGGCGCGGTCACGAAGATCATCGAGTAGCGGACAACCGGCACGGTCCGCCCGTATACTGTTGAGGCGGCGGGCGGTACCGCCGCGGGAATCGCCGCGGCGCGCCGCGTGAGGCATCATGGCGAAGAAGGAAGACCGGGCCATCATCACGCTCGCCTGCACGGAGTGCAAGGAGCGGACGTATACGACGACGAAGAACCGGCGCAACGACCCGGACCGGCTGGAGCTGAGCAAGTTCTGCCCGCGGTGCCGCGCCCACCGGCCTCATCGTGAGGTTCGGTAGGAAGGGATTGGTATGAGTCGCGCCCTGCGCCGCCAGCCACTGGTGCAGAAGCCGCCCGCGAAGGCGCCGGCCTTCCGGCCCGCCGCCCGGGCGGCGCGGAAGCCGGCGTCGGCGGCCGCAACGGAGGCCGCGAAGCGGCGCTCGCTCTACGACCGGCTCGTCCCGCGCTTCATGCAGGACATCATCAGCGAGCTCAAGAAGGTCACCTGGCCGACGCGCGAGGAGACGGTGCGGTTGACGGTCGTCGTCATCGTCGTCGCGGTCGCGATCGGCATGATGCTCGGCGTGGTCGACTTCGCCTTCAGCTACCTCGTCGACCACACGCTGCTAAGGTAGGACGCATGGCACGCAAGGGCAAAGCCGCGGTCGCGCGCGCCGAGGAGAGCGACATCGCCGAAGGCGGCGCGCCTGGGTCGCCGGAAGAAGACGCGATCCAGGAGGGCCGCTCCTGGTACGTCATCCACACCTACTCGGGCTACGAGAACAAGGTCAAGACGAACCTGGAGCACCGCATCCAGACCATGGATGCGAAGGACCTGATCTTCGAGGTCGTCATCCCGACCGAGGACGAGATCGAGATCCGGGACGGGCAGCGGCGCACCGTCGCGCGCAAGATCTTCCCTGGCTACGTGCTGGTGCAGATGATCGACCTGAAGGAGGACGACATCAAGTCGAGCCAGGCGTGGTTCGTGGTGCGCAACACGCCGGGGGTCACCGGCTTCGTCGGCTCTGGCACGCGGCCGGTGCCGCTCGAGCCGCCCGAGGTGAAGCGCATCCTGCGCCAGATGCGCGTCGAGGCGCCGAAGGTGAAGGTCGGCTTCGTCGTCGGCCAGAGCGTGCGCATCGTCGACGGGCCGTTCATGGACTTCGTCGGCCAGGTCGACGACATCAACCTGGAGAAGGGCAAGGTGAAGGTGCTGGTGTCCTTCTTCGGG
>JAKAMA010000366.1 GCA_021813085.1 Chloroflexota bacterium
GAGGTCGATCGGGCCGTAGTCTGTGAGCAGCTCGCGTACCTGCGCGAACATGAAGGCGAGGAAGCGCTCCCAGCCGGCCGGGTCGGGCTGCCGCCAGCGGAAGAATGTGTAGGGCTTGTCGGCGTCGGTGAAGGCGGGGTAGTCGGGGTGATGCCAGTCGATGAGCGAGAAGTAGACGCCGCAGCGCAGGCCCTCGGCGCGCAGGGCTTCGAGGAACTCGCGCACGATGTCGCGTCCGAAGGGCGTGTGTTCGACCGAGTAGCCGGACTGGCGCGTGTGGTACATCGCGAAGCCATCGTGGTGCTTGGCGGTGATCACCGCGTACTGCATGCCGAGCCGCTTCGCCGTGCGCGCGAGGGCGCGCGCGTCCCAGGCGCGCGGGTCGAACGTCGCAGCGGACGCGTGGTACTGCTCGACCGGTACGTCGGTGCACGCGGGGAGCGCGAAGGAGCCGCCGACGAGCGGCCACGAGAGCTCGATGCCCTGCTGGCTGGAGTGCCCCCAGTGCACGAACATGCCGAAGCGGGCGGTGTCGAACCAGGACTCCATCGCGCGCGCCTCCGTCGCCCCGGCAGCATACGCGCGGGGGTCGCAAGCGGCGACCCGCTCGCGGACCAGCGGCGGAGGGCGGAGGGCGGACGTAGGAGGAGGTTGTTGCTGAACTCCTTCGTCTTGTGTTGTTATCCTACAGCTTGGCGCCGTCACCGGGCGATCCCTCGATTTGCCGGTGATTGGCGTCTGTTCTGATTGCCGTTCCGACTTTCGAAGATTGGAGCCCTGATGGCAGTGCTAGCAGAAGTCATGGTAGACAGGCGATTCAGGGGGCCCTCAGACTCGGGAAACGGAGGTTACGTTGCCGGCTGCCTGGCGTCGTTCCTGGATGGCCCGACTGAGGTCACGCTTCGCCTCCCACCGCCACTGGGCACCGCCCTTCAAGTCTCCCAGTCGCAGTCCGGCGGTCTGGAGCTACGGAGCGGCGAGCAACTGGTGGCAAGCGCCGTCAGAACAGAACTTGATCTCGATCCCCCAACCGTTTCGTACGAAGATGCTGTGCGCGCGGCGCGGCCTGTCGAGAATCATCCGTATCCAATGTGTTTCGTCTGCGGCCCGGAGCGCACCGACGGCCTTGGCATCTTGCCAGGTCCCGTTGCAGGCAGGGAGTTGGTGGCCGCACCGTGGACGCCTGGCCACGACCTGGCCGTTGAACGTGAAGTCCTTTCGCAATTCGTCTGGGCTGCGTTGGACTGCCCAGGCGGCTTGGCCTGGATCGATGCCATCGCGGGCCAACCCTTTCTCCTCGGGCGCCTCGCGGTGAAGCTCACGGCGCCCGTCATCGCGGGAGAACGCCACGTCGCGTTGGGCTGGCAGTCCGGCCGCGAGGGCCGCAAGCTCTTCTCGGGAACAGCGCTACTGGACATGTCAGGCCGCGTCTGCGGGGTTGGAACAGCGACCTGGATCTTGATGCAGAGCTGAAGACCGGCAGCGTCGGCGTTGCCTGCTTCGCCCGATGTGACGCTCTGCCGCGGCGTATGATCGTCGTGGGTTCTTGAACTCGACAGAATGCTCTTGCGTTGAGCGACCACGACGATGGTCGAGCATTCTGACGCCTATCGGCTGGTTTGCCGTGGACTGCACACCCACGTGCGAGCGTGATGGAGGCTAGCGCCATACGTCGGATAAGCGCGCGATCGTGCGGCCGCCGCGTGAAACGTTTCCCATACATCCCGTGCGGCCGTTCCTGCGTAAGATCGTGCGGTATCATCGTCCGTTACGGGAGCATCGCGTTACGAGGAGGCGAGACCATGTCCGAGCCGTTCACGCTGATCGAGCCCGCGCGCGTGTCGGAGGTAGAGGCGGAGGCAAGGGATGGCCGCATCCTGCTGGATGCAGGCGCCGTGCACCGCGTGCTCGGCTGGGAACTGAAGCCGGAGGGGTTCTGCCGCGACGGCGTCTGCGTGCCGCTGCCCGCGGACGCGCGCGTCCTGGACGGCGGCGCCGTCGACCTCGCCGCGTTCGCGGCACTGCTGCGGCGCCCGCTGGCGGTCGACATCGATCGCCGCGCCGCGTGCCTCGGCGCGGCGGCGGACGAGCGGGCGGAGGCGCTGCGGTCGCTCGAGGCGCCCGGCTTCACCCTGCCGGACCTCGACGGCCGCCTGCACGCGCTGTCCGAGCATCGCGGCGAGAAGGTGTTCCTCGTCGCCTGGGCGTCGTGGTGAGGATGCCGCTATGACCTGCCCGTGTGGCAGGAGATGCACGAGGAGCTCCGGGGCCACGGCTTCACGGTGATCTCCGTCGCCGAAGACCGCGGCGCGGACGACGCGCGGCCGTGGATCGAGGCGGCGAAGCCCACGCACCCGAGCCTCATCGACCCGCTGCACACGGTCGCCGACCTGTACAACATGGTCAACGTGCCGACCGTCGTCTGGATCGACGAGCGGGGCCGCATCGTGCGGCCGAATGACGTCGCGTTCGGGTCCGACATGTTCAAGGCGATCCACGGCATCGAGGCGGAGAAGCACAAGGCGGCGTTGCGGGCATGGGTGCGGGGCGAGGCCCAGGCGCTGCCGCCGCAGCGCGCGCGGAACCTCACGCGTCCGCCGACGGAGCAGGATCAGCTCGCGCGCGCGGAGTTCGTGCTGGGGGCCTGGCTATCCTCGGGCGGGCGCGAGGACGCGGCCGAGCCGCACCTGGTCCGGGCGGGTGAGTTGGCGCCGCACGACTTCACGATACGCCGCGGGTCGATGCCGATCCGCGGCATCAACTCGATGGGCCCGGAGTTCTTCAAGATGGCGCAGGAGTGGGCGGCGCAAGGCCACCCGTACTATCTGCCGCTGCCGGAGGAGGAG
>JAKAMA010000367.1 GCA_021813085.1 Chloroflexota bacterium
CGCCGCCGAGTCCGCCAGGTCCGGCTCGTCCGAGCCCACCCGCCGCGTCGTCAAGCCCGGTGAGCAGCCCGCCACCCAGCCCGTCGCGACGACCACCACCACCACCGGAACCACGGGCACCGGCACGGGCACCGCGACCGGCACCTCGCCCGGCGCGTCCCTCGGCGGCAAGGCCGCGGTCGGCGCGCTCATCCCCGCGCGCAACGCCGAGGAGGCGAAGAGCGACCCGCGCTTCGCCGTCGGCATGATGGTCGAGGACGCCCGCGTGAAGGTCGTCTCGGTCGCCGACAAGTTCCCCTACTTCGGCATCACCAACAACGGCTGCGGCAACGGCAAGGCCTTCGTCATGGGCGAGCTGATCGCGCCCTTCGACGGGCTGCCCAGCGGCATCCCGGTGGTGCTGCGGGTGGACGACCCGACGCTGGGCCCCGCGCGCGCCGGCGCCTTCCTCGCCTTCGCCGCGCTGCGCCGCGCCGGCAAGGGCCCCGACGGCACCTTCGTCTATTGCGGTCGGGGCACAGCGTTTCCCGTGCGCCCGCGCTGACCTGTCGCTGCTCAGGGAATATGACCGCTAACTGCTCAGGGAAAATGTCCGCCTAACAAGGCGGCATGTTGATGGCTGAGCATGAGTGGGTTCGGAAGGATGTCCTGGAGCGTCACCGGGCCGGCCGTCTGACGACTGCGGAGGCGGCGCAGATTCTCCGGCTGTCGAAGCGGCAGGTGCGGCGACTGGGTGCGGAGTTCGCTGCCGGCGGGGACTGCGTGATTCATGGCAACCGTGGTCGGGCTCCGCCGAACAAGACGCCGGACGGGCTTCGCGAGCAGGTGCTGGCCCTGGCGCAGGGCCGCTACCTTGGCTTCAACGACACGCACTACGTCGAGATGCTGCGCGACCGCGAGGGCATCACCATCGGCCGCGCGACATTCCGCCGCTGGGCTCGCGCCGCCGGGTTGAGACCCGTGCGCAAGCGGCGAAGCCGGCGCTACCGCCAGCGACGCGACCGCGAGGCGCGCGCAGGCGCCCTGCTCCTGTGGGACGGCAGCACCCACGAGTGGCTCGAGGACCGGGGGCCGAGGATGTGCCTCGTCGCGGCCATCGATGACGCGACCGGACGTGTCATGCCCGGCGCCCACTTCGTCCCGGAGGAGAGTGCCGCCGCGTACCTCCGGGTGCTTGCCGCCATCGTCAAGGAGGAGGGCATCCCGCTGCGCATCTACATGGACAGGCACGGCAGCCTGAAGCGCAACGACGACCACTGGACGCTGGAGGAGGAGCTGACCGGCCAGCAGACGCCGACCCAGGTGGGGCAGGCCTTGGCGGACCTCCACATCGAGTCCATCTACGCGCTGTCGCCCGAGGCCAAGGGCCGCGTCGAGCGCCTCTGGGGCACGCTGCAGGACAGGCTGGTCTCCGAGCTGCGCCTCGAGGGCGTCTCCACACTCGAAGACGCCAACCGCTTCCTCACGTCCTACGTGCCCCGTCACAACCAGCGCTTCGGGAAGCCACCCCGCGAGACGGTGTCCGCCTGGCGCGCGCCGCCGCCCGGCCTCGACATCGACGAGGTGTGTGCCTTCCGCTACGTCGCCACCGTCAGCAACGACAACGTCGTCTCCATCGACGGCGTCAAGTTGCAGATTCCGCGCCCGGAGGGCGGCCGCAGCTTCGCCAGGGCGACCCTCGACGTCCGACAAACTCTCTCGGGACAGTGGCGCCTGCGCCTCGCCGGCAAGTGCATCGCCGCCATCGACGCCACCGGCCCAGCCGTCGAGCTCCGCGCCCGGCGCCGCCGCCGCCGCGGCAAGGCCTCCCAGGCCTTCCGCGAGGCCGTGCGCACCTTCCCGGCGCCCGCCGCCACTCGGCCTCTGCCCCGCCGCTCTCTGAAGGCGAAGCCGCCTGCTCCGCCGCGTCCCTTCAACCACTGGACGAAGGCACAGAAGGTCGCCGCCGCGAAGCGCTCCAAGCAACTGCGCCAGCAACGCCCGGCCTCCTGGTAACCCCTCCCCGGGCCCCACCCCGCCTCTTCCAACGCTTCCTCCGACGCGACGTGGCTCCGCTCGGCGAAGCCTCCGGCTTCGTGCCTTCGGCCCCCTTCGGGCCTCGCTCGTCGCGTCGCCCCTGCACGCATCCAGCTCAGTGCGCTCGGCTCAAGGGCACCGACCGACTTCCCTCTCATCGCGCGACGTGCCATGCACCGCACACCACGCGGACATAATCGCTGAGCAGTTACGGCGGACATTTTCGCTGAGCAACGACAGTCCCACAGGCGCCCCTCGACATTCAGCACGCTCGTGTCTACACGGTGCCCGTGATGGCAGAAGAACGAATCGCGGGTTGGGGACGTCAGTTCGTGCCCGGCCACGAGGTGCAGGTCGAGGATCTCGAGCACACCCCCCGCGTGCTCTTCCGCGGGCTGGGGCGCAGCTACGGAGACTCCTCGCTGCCGCCGCCGTCGAACCCGCTCGTCGTCAACACCACCCGCGCGAACCGCATCATCAACTTCGACACCACGACGGGGCTGTTGCGCGCCGAGTCGGGGCTCTCGCTCTACGACCTCAACCGGCTCTTCCTCGCGCGCGGCTGGTTCGTGCCGGTCACGCCGGGGACGCAGTTCGTCACCCTGGGCGGCATGGTCGCGGCCGACGTTCACGGCAAGAGCCACCACGTCGACGGCTGCTTCGGCCGGCACGTCCACGCCGTCCGGGATCAGGCCGGGCACCCCGTCCACGAGCCGCCCGTCGGCGGCGAGCCGCGCCGAGCGGGGCTCGAAGGTGTCGGCGTCGAGCCAGCAGGCCCAGGGCGCGCCGTCGATGAAGGCGCCCTGCAGGGCGAACCCCGGGACCT
>JAKAMA010000030.1 GCA_021813085.1 Chloroflexota bacterium
CATCGGCGACTGGGTGCGCACGAACCGCAACGTCGACTTCGTCGGGGACTGCAACCTGGCGAAGCCGGGCATCGATGTCGGGAAGCTGTGCGTGCGCATCGCCGGCGTGCACGGCACGCTGCGCGCGTACAGCCTGGGGCCCACCTTCTCCGGCCCGACGGCGCTGGCGATGGTCCAGAAGCAGCCGGACGGTACCTGGAAGGTGCTGTCGGTGACGAATACCGACCTGAGCCAGGGGTCCGTGCCGGGCATCGCGTGGCCGCTCCAGATCGGCGATGAGGTGGTGGTGGTGGGGCTGGCGAAGGGCGACTGTCTGAGCGTGCGTGACCAGCCCACGATCAAGGGCAAGCGGCTCGCGTGCGAGGCCCAGGGCGTCAAGGCGATCATCCAGGACGGACCGAAGGTCGCGGACAACTACACGTGGTGGAAGATCACCGGCAACGGCTTCGCGGGCTGGGCGGCGGACCACTGGCTGCGGTTGCCGGAGGCGATCGCGCAGGCGCTGCAGCCGGCGACGCCGACGCCATCCGCCGCGGCGACGCCCGCGCGATAGCGGCGCGCTCGCCGGCAGCCGGCGCACAGACGGCCGGGGCGGTTGCGCGGTGCGCGAGCGTGCGTCCGATATAATCGAGCGCACGCGCCGGATCCCCGTGCGGGGGTAGCTCAATTGGTAGAGCGCTAGCCTTCCAAGCTGGATGTTGCGGGTTCGAGACCCGTCCCCCGCTCCACACTTCCCCGCCGGCGCAGCGGCCGCGGTCAGTAGCCGCTGGAGTAGTTGGCGGGCGTCGGCGCGGCCCCGGCTGCGCCTGCCGTCGCGGTGGGCGACGCCGGCGCGCCGCTCCCGCCCGGCGCGCCCACGATGGCCGTCCCCTTCATCCACGGGTGGAACGAGCAGTGGAAGGCAAAGGCGCCGGCGGTGCTGAACCGCACCTGCTTCGAGGCGCCGGGGTCGATGGCGCCCGTGTCGAACGAGCCACCGTCGGCCGTCGCGGTGTGCTGGACGGAGGCGCTGTTGGTGAACGTCACGGTGCTGCCGAGGGGCACCGTGACGACGGCCGGCACGAACTTCCACGCGGTGTTCGGGTCGCCGGCGCCCTCGACGGCCCTGACGACGACCGCCGAGCCAGCCGCCGACGTGCTCGTGGCGCGCGTGGCCGCCGGTGACGCCGCGTTGCCGTAGCTCGACCCGCTGCCGCAGGCGGCCAGCGCGACGGCGGCGACGGCCAGCGCGGTTGCAGGCAGGAGTGCCCGGAGCAGACCGGGGTGTGTCATCGCGCGCCTCCGCGGCACGAGCACGGTGCGCGTCTTCGGGACACCGCACGGCGCCGTCATCGTCTGCTCGCGTTACGGCCGACGCACGCCGGCGGACGCATCGACGCGAGACCGCCGGCCGCGTGTGCGCACGGGCCCAACGTTCCGTGCGGCGTTTTGCATCAGGAGATCCTGCCATCTGCTGCCATCGCCGGCGTGATCCGAATCTGTTCTCGATTTCGCTTCGCAGTTTTCATGTTCCGGGTGGCCGCTGAGGCACCGCCTGGCCACCGCGGCCGCGCGCTACGACGAAGCGCCGCCGCGGCTGCCGAAGCGCTGCACCTCGCGCGCAAGGTCGAGGGGCTTGATCGGTGCGGCGCGGTCGTAGGCGCCCCACTCGTCACGCGGGAGCATCCACATCACCTCGAACTCGTTGCCGTCGGGGTCGTGCCCGTACAGCGATTTCGTCGCGCCGTGGTCGCTCTGGCCGACGAGTGCATCGAGCGCGGCGAGCGTGGCCGCGCCGGCGGCGAGGTCTTCGATGGTAGGCACCTCCCACGCGAGGTGGTAGAGGCCGGTGGCACCCCGGGGCGGGCTCGGCGCGGCGGCGCCGACCTCGAACAGGCCCAGGTCGTGGTGGTTGCCGGACGCGGGGGCGCGCAGGAAGGCCATGCGCCCGCCCTCCCGCGCGATCTCTTCGAAGCCGAACGCACGGCGGTAGAAGTCGACGGAGCGGTCGAGGTCGCGGACGAAGAGCACGGCGTGGTTCAGGCGTCGGACGGGGATCATCGTAGTGCCTCCTGAGCGTGCCAGCGGGGGCGTCCGCACGGTGCCGCCGCCCGTCAGGGCAGTATCGCCGATCGCTGCGGCGCCATCGACTGCGCCCGGGTTAGGCGCGCGGGCGCGTCCGGCCGGGCGACGCGCGGAGGCGGGGCGACCTTGACACGATCCGGCACCGAGCCCGGCCGGAGCGCATTGACAAGCGGCGGCGACATAAGTACGTTAGGTGCGCTGGGGGCGCCGGCGCCTCACGCGATGACCGCCCGGCCATCGCGCGGGAGAGCGAGACACGCCGGCGCATCTGGCCGAAGAGAGCCCACATCCCCGCCGGTCTCTCTGCGGAGGCGCAGCGCGCCTCCCCGGACGCTTGTCGCAGACGAGGGGCGCCAGACGGCGCCGCGCCCGCGGTACGCCGGTGTCCGCGGCCGCAGACTTCCGGCAGCCGGCCACGGCCCGCGCGCGAGCCCGGCAGGCCACAGCAAGCAGGGGGGAGCGGCGGAGGGAAGAGGTCCATTGGCTGTGCCACAGGACGTAACACGGCGATCACCCCCAGCGTTAACCCGATAGGGAGGCGCATGGACTATCTCGACGAGCCGGCGACGTGGCGCGGCGGTGAGCCTGCGTCCGCACCGGGGACGAGCCCCGCCGCACGGCCGCCTCTCAGGCTCCCCGGAGTCCGGATGTGGCCGTCGGCCGGGCGCGCCACGGCGGGCGCCGTCGTGCGGGCAGACGTGCCGCGGGCGATGCTCGCCGGGGCGATCCTCTGGCTCGCGGTCGGGCTCTGGCTGGCGGTGATCCCCAACATCTTGCCACAGCTCGCGAACGAGCGGGCGCCGGGGCCGCCGCTGGACGACTTCGCGGTGTTCTACTCGGCCGCGCTGATGGTCCGCCACGGACAGGGCGGCCAGCTCTACGATCAGCGCGCGCTCGCCGCTCAGGAAGCGCGGGTGCACGGCCGTCCCGACACCGGCGGCCCCGCGCTCCCCTACTTCAGTCCCCCGGCCTTCGCGGCGGCGCTGGCGCCGCTGACGTTCCTGCCGGTCGGGACGGCGGCAGCGGTGTTCCTGGCGCTCTCGGCCCTGCTGCTGGCCACATCGGTGGCGCTGCTGACGCGCGCGTCGGGGCTTGGCTACGTGAGCGTGTGGCTGGTCCTGGGGGCGATGCTCGTGTATCAGAGCGTGCTCGACACGCTGTTCCATGGCCAGTTGTCGTTCATCCTTGTGTTTCTCTTCGCGGCGGCGTTCGCCAGCTTCCGTTCGCGGCGAAACGGCCTGGGCGGGTTCCTGCTGGGCCTGCTGCTGATCAAGCCGAACTTCGTCCTCCTGCCGCTCGCCCTGCTGGCATGGAAGCGGCAGCGCGCCGCGCTGGTGGGCTTCGGCGTTGCCGCCGCGGTCGTGGCCGCATCCTCGGTCGCGGTGGCCGGGCCGTCGGTGATCTGGGAGTATCCGCGGTTCTTGCGGGCGGCGGCGGGTTGGGACGACAAGAACGGGATCAGCATCGTCGGGATGTTCGGCTGGAACGCGTTCGTGCGCGCGCTGGCCGGGCCGGGGCACATGACGGAGGTGACGCTCTGGTCGCTCGCGCTCGCCGTGCCGACCATCGCCGCGGTGGCGTGGAGCTGGCGCGGCGCCTGGCCGGCGACCGCGGCGTCGCTCGCGGTACGGTATAGCGCGCTGCTCATCGGCGTCCTCCTGGTCAACCCGCACCTCTACCGGCAGGACATGCTGGTGATGCTGATCCCCGCGTGCCTGCTGCTGGGCACCGTTACGGGCCGGGCACGGGTGGCGCTCGGGCTCGTGCTGTTCGGGGCGTGGACGCTGTTTCTCTACCACTTCTACCTGCTGCGCGTCCTGGAGTGGAACGTAACCGTGCCGGCAATGGCGGCGCTGCTCGTCATCGCGACCGCGCTGACGCTGGACCGCCGGGCTGCGGGCGGCCGGAGCGCAGACGCGGATGAACCGGCGCAGCGGGCGCCGATACGCACGCCGCTGGGGGCGGACGCATGATGCCGGGCGGCCGCGGCAGAGCGATCGGTCTGGCCGCAGCCGTGCTGGCGACCCTGGCCTCGCTGACGCTCGCGTTCGGGCTTCCGAATGCGGGATTCCCCATGCTCGGCGCGATCTTCGGCTCCGGCACGCCGACGGCGGTAGCCAGTCCGCCGCCCGCCACGCCCACAGCGACGAGCACCGCGACGGCAACACCGACCCCGTCCCTGACACCGACGCCAACGGCGACCGCCACCGCGACGTCGACGCCAACGTTGACGTCCACGCCCACGGCGACGCCGACGACGACGGCGGCACGGATCGTGATCGCGTCGGCCGCGCTGACGGGCGCCGCGTCGGCGTCGGCGAGCATCGGCCCGATCCAAGTGCAGTTGCAGGACGCGCTCGGGCGCCCGGCGCTGGCGACAGGGCCGATCGTGCTGAACCTGGCGAGCACGTCCAGCGGGCGGACGTCATTCTCCGCGGCGCAGAACGGGACGCCGGCCACCACGGTCACGGTGCCTGGCGGCCAGAGCGGGGTGAGCTTCTACTACGGCGACACGAAGGCGGGGACGCCGACGCTCACGGTATCCGGCGCGGGGCTGGGCTCGGCATCGCAGCAGGAGACGATCACGCCAGGCGCGCCGGGCCAGCTCGCGATCACGACGGGCCCGGTGACGGGCACCGCGTCGACGTCGGCGAGCCTGGGCCCGATCCAGGTGGTCGTGCAGGACCAGTTGGGCAATACCGTGCCCGTGAGCAGCCCGGCGCAACTGTCGTTCAGCAGCACCTCGGCGGGCACGACCGTCTACTCAGCATCGCAGAACGGGCCGTCGGTGACGTCGATCACGATCGCGAGCGGGCAGAGCACGGCGAGCTTCTACTACGGCGACACGCGGGCGGGCGCACCGGTGGTCGGCGTGTCCAGCGCCGGGCTCAGTGCGGCGACGCAGGCGGAGACCATCACGGCGGGCGCGGCGAGCAGGCTGATGATCGTGACGGGTCCGGTCACGGGCCCGGTTTCGAGCACCGCCAACCTCGGGCCGATCACGGCGCAACTGCAGGACCAGCTTGGCAACGCCGCGACGGCTTCCGCGCCCATGACGCTGGGCCTGAGCACGAGCTCCAGCGGGCCGGCCGTGTTCGCGGCGACGCAGAGCGGCACGGCGGTCACGTCGGTGACGATCGCGACGGGGCAGGACCGCGCGAGCTTCTACTACGGCGACCTGACCGCGGGGACGCCCGCGATCACGGTGAGCACGGCGGGGCTCTCGTCCGCCACACAGGTGGAGACGGTGACGAGCGCGGCCGGCGGCAAGTTCGCGTTCATCACCAGCCCGCAGAGCGGCGTCGCATCGAGCACAGCCAACCTCGGGCCGATCACGGTGCAGCTCCAGGACGCGTCCGGCAGCCCACTCAACGTGACGGCGGCGACCACGGTGACGCTGACCAGCACATCGAGCGCGGGCGTGTTCTCGGCGACGCTCAACGGGCCGGCGACGAGCACCGTGACGATCGCGGCGGGGCAGAACAGTGCGAGCTTCTACTACGGCGACACGGCGGCGGGCGCGCCGGCGCTCACGGCATCGGCGAGCGGCTACGCATCGGCGGCGCAGGTGGAGACGGTGGCCGCGGGCGCGGCCGCGAAGCTTGCCATCGTGACGCCGCCGCGCTCGGGAGCGGCGTCCGGGACGGCGAACCTGGGACCGATCACGGTGCAGTTGCAGGACGCGTTCGGCAACCCGGCGACCGCATCGGCGGCGACCACCCTGGCCCTGAGCAGCAGCTCATCGAACGCCGTCTTCGCGCCGACGCAGGACGGCACGCCGGCGACGTCGGCCGCGGTCCCCGCCGGGCAGGGTTCGGCGAGCTTCTACTACGGCGACCTGACCGCCGGGACGCCGACGGTGACGGTGAGCAGCGCCGGCCTGACGCCGGCGACGCAGCAGGAGACCGTCACCGGCGCCTCGGCATCGCGCCTCGCGATCGTCAGCGCTGCCGGCAGCGGGCCGGCATCGAACACGGCGAACCTCGGGCCGATCGCGGCGCAGGTGCAGGACCAGCTTGGCAATCCGGTTAACGTCGCCACGGCGACGGCGCTGACGCTGGCGAGCAGCTCGAGCACGGGCGTGTTCGCGGCACAGGCGAACGGCGCGGCGGCCACGTCGGTGACGGTCGCCGCCGGCCAGAACACGGCCAGTTTCTACTACGGAGACCGGCTCGCCGGGGCGCCGACGCTCACGGCTTCCGCGACGGGGCTGGCGTCAGCGTTCCAGCAGGAAACGGTCACAGCGAGCAGGCTGGCGTTCATCACGCAGCCGCTCAGCGCACCCGCATCGACGAGCGCGAACATGGGGCCGATCACGGTGCAGCTCCAGGATCAGCTCGGGAATCCGGTGAGCGCATCCGCGAACACCGCCGTCAGCCTCGCGAGCAACTCGACCGGGGCGGTGGTGTTCGCCACGGCGCCCGCCGGAGCGCCGGTGACGTCGGTGACGATTCTTGCGGGGCAGACCAGCACGAGCCTGTACTACGGCGACACGCAGTCCGGCGCACCGATCATCAGCGCTTCGGCGATGGGCCTCGCGACGGCGACCCAGCAGGAAGCCGTGACGGCGGGCAGGCTGGCCATCATCAGCGCGCCCGTGAGCGGCGCGGCGGCGCTCTCGGCGAACCTGGGGCCCTTGACGGTGCAGCTCCAGGACCAGGCCGGGGCGCCTGTGGCCGCGACGTCCGCCACGACCGTCACACTGGGTAGCACGTCGTCCAGCGCGGTGTTCTCGGCGACGCAGAACGGGTCGGCGACGACGACAGTCACGGTTGCCGCGGGCCAGAACTCGACGACGTTCTTCTACGGCGACCCGGTCGCGGGCCAGCCCACGATCACCGTGCAGGCGATCGGGCTCGTGCCGGCGTCGCAGCAGGCGACGATCGTGCCCGGACCGCCGACCAAGCTCGCGATCACGACGGCGCCGGCGGCCGGCCCGGCGGCGCAGCGGGCGAACTCCGGCCCGATCGTCGTGCAGCTCCAGGACCAGCTCGGCAACCCGGTGACGGCGGCGGCGTCGCTCAAGCTGACGTTCAGCAGCACATCGACCGGTTCGCCGTGGTTCGCCCCGGGCTACTTCGGCGTGTCGACGACAACGATGACGATGGCGGCGGGCAGCAACTCCCTCAGCTTCTTCTACGGCGACACGAAGGCCGGGCTGCCGACGATCACGGTGGCGTCGGCCGGGCTAACGTCGGCGACGCAGACGGAAACGATCACGGGCGGGTCGCCGGCGCGCCTGGCGTTCACGAGCACGGCCGTGGCCGGCGTCGCGTCGAACAGCGCGAACCTGGGACCGCTGACGGTGCAGCTACAGGACTTCTGGGGCAATCCGGTGACGGCCACGACGAGCATGACCGTGCAGCTCAGCAGCGGCTCGACGGGGGTCGCCACGTTCGCGGCGGCGCAGAACGGCACAGCCGTGACATCGATGAGCCTGTCCGTCGGGCAGGGGAGCATCAGCTTCTTCTACGGCGACACGCAGGCGGGGTCGCCGCTGATCGCCGCGACGAGCGCGCCCTTCGTCGCCGCCACGCAGACGGAGAGCATCGCGCCGGGCCCGGCGACGCAGACGGT
Organism: Chloroflexota bacterium; assembly: GCA_021813085.1. GTDB lineage: Bacteria > Chloroflexota > Dehalococcoidia > DSTF01 > JACRBR01 > JADMII01. The sequence goes on from JAKAMA010000030.1 coordinate 7,642, forward strand.
CGTCTACCTCCCCGGTCAGGTGCTGCAGCAGGGGATCGGGATCACGGGGACGCCGGTCTCGCACGTGCCGGGCACCGCGTTCACGGCCGGCGTGTACGCGGTGGACCAGTTCACGAACATCGTGCCCTCCGCGGCGCAGACGGTCACGCTGACGGCGAGCGATCCCTCGGCTGTTGTCACGCCGGCGAGCGCGGCGCTGACGGGCGGGGCGGCCGGATTCTCGGTGACGGACCAGACCTTTGGCCTCTGGCAACTGACGCCGGCGGGCGGGCCGGGGACGGCGGTGCCTTCGAGCACCTACTACGTGAGCCAGGTGATCGCCACCATGGCGGGGAACGGACAGCTCGGCTCAACGGGCGATGGTGGCCTGGCGACGGGGGCGGCGATCGGCGCGCCGTGGGGCGTCGCCGCGGACAACGCGGGCAATGTGTACGTCACGTCGGCGTCGGAGAACGTCGTGAGGAAGATCGACGCGACGGGGAAGATCACGAGGTTTGCCGGCGGCGGGACCGGCTGCCCGCAGCAGACGGATTCGATCGGCGACGGGTGTCCGGCGACGGCGGCGAACTTCGCTTCGCCGCTGGGCATCGGCGTGGACGCGGCCGGGCGCGTGTACATCGTGGACCAGAACCACCAGCGGGTGCGCATGGTGGACCCGGCGACGGGGATCATCAGCACGATCGCCGGCACGGGGGTTGCGGGGCGGAACGCGAGCAACGTGGCGCTCCAGGCGATGCTCAACTACCCGTCGTCGCTCTTCGTGTCGGCGTCGGGTGACGTGTACATCGGCGACACCAACAACCACGCCATCGACCGGGTGCGCAACGGGACGTTCGCGATCGTGGCGACGAATATCGGCAATCCATCCGGGGTCGCCTACGACGATGCCAGCGGGTCGCTGTACGTTTCCGACCAGACCGCGAACGTCGTGTACAGGATCGGGCGGTTCGCCGGCCTCGGGATCGCGGGGTTCAGCGGCGACGGGGGTCCGGCGACGAGCGCGCTGCTGACGGCGCCGTCCGGGCTGGCACTGGACGGCGCGGGCGGCGTCTTCATCGCGGACACGGGAAACAACCGGGTACGGCGGGTCGACGCCAGCGGCAACATCGTCACGGTGGCCGGGTCCGGAGCATTCTCGTTCGGCGGGGACGGCGGGCCGGCGACCGATGCGGGCCTCAACCCGCTCGGGATCGCGGTGAGTCCCTCTGGCAATCTCTACATCGCCGACCTGTTCAACCGGCGGGTGCGCGTCGTAGGCGGCTGGTCGGGGCCACAGCCGCCGGCCACGCCGACGCCGACGGTCGCGCCAACCATGACGCCGACCGCTACGCCGACGGTGACCAACACGCCGACGGCCACGGCGACGAGCACCGCGACGCCGACCCCGTCCGCGACGGCGACGCCGTGCGCTGGCGGTGTCTGCCCGGCGCCAGCCGCGCCGACGCTGCTCCACGCATCGAGCGGCGGCACGACGACCACCGTGCGGGGTACGCTGACGGCCAACCCGTCCACCACGTACACGCTGAGCCTGTACGCGGCCGCGACGTGCACCACCACGGGGGCGACGCTCTTCGGCACGGCGAGCGCGACGACGGATGGGACGGGCGCGCTCACGTTCACCCAGCTCCTCGGTACGGCGGTCCCGGTGGGTCAGTCGGTGCTCGCGACGGCGACGGGGCCGTCGACAGCGGCATCGGCCTTCTCCGGCTGCGTGACGGTCGTGGCGCGCCAGTGCACGGACGACACGCTCTGCAACGGCTACACCGATGCGCAGAAGATCACGCTGGGCAAGGACCCGTTCACGTACTGCGGCATCATGCGGGCGGACGTGAACAACGACGGCACCGTCAACATCTTCGACCTCGCCAGCATCGCTCGCTACTACGGCCAGTCGATCCCGCCGGCGCCGGCGCGCCTGGACCAGAACGGCGACGCGCGGCTCAACATCTTTGACCTCTCGCTCGCAGCCAGCGACTACGGTCGGGCGGTGAGCGCCTGTCCCTGACCGCGAAGGGACGCGGGGGGGGTCGGCGGCGGTCCAGCGGGGCGGTGGTACCCCCGGCAGGACTCGAACCTGCGCACATGGTTTAGGAAACCACTGCTCTATCCTCTGAGCTACGGGGGCGTGTCCTCAGGATAGCGGAAGCAGGAGGTCAGAGGCCGGGTGCCCGCCGCCGGGCACGCCCCGTGAGCGCGACCGGCGCGCTGCGGCGGCGGGCTGGATCGGCGCGCGCCGGGGCCGTTCTCAGGGCGCCCGGGCATGCGCGTCAGCATGGCGTGGAGTCCGTCTCTGACCGATGCGCGCCGACGCCGCCGGGGCAGGTATCAACAGGCGAGCCCAAGCGGCGCTGGGCTGGCTCGATCTTGCGTGGACGCTGTATCATCCGAGGCGGGGGTGCAGACATGTTCCGCAAAGAGTTTGGTAGTTCGCGTGACGCGGCCGCGCCTAACGGCTTCTCGTTTGCTGTCCTCGACATCGAAACCACGGGGCTCTTCCCTAAGCACGATCGCATCATCGAGGTCGCCGTAGTCCGGCTCGACGGCATCGGTGACCCACTGGATGAATTCGCAACGCTGGTGAATCCCGAGCGCGATGTCGGGCCAACACGCATCCACGGCATCTCGACTCGCGACGTCCTCAGTGCTCCCCTCTTCAGCGAGATTGCCGGCGACATCATCGCGCGCGTCGCAGGAGCAGTCCTCGTTGCGCACAATGCCCGATTTGACTGCGACTTCCTGCGGGCAGAGTTCTTACGCCTGGGACACGAGCTGCCACAGTCGCCTGTTGTTTGCACACTCAATCTCGCCAAGACCTCCCACGGATCCGTCTCGTCCTACGGGCTGAGTGCGCTCTGTCGCGCACTCGACATCCCACACGAGCACGCTCACACTGCTCTGGGTGATGCACGAGCCACCGCAACATTGTTCAAAACCCTACTACAGGGCGTATGGAGAACTCCGAGGAGGAGCCTCGCAGATCTGGGTTGCAACTGCACCGCGTTGCCGTCGGCGTCTTCCTGGCCACACGTCCAACCAACTGGCAAGCGGCGCGATCGACACTTCGACGGCGGGCAAGGGGAACCGTCATTCCTCGCTGGATTGGTCAGCCGCCTGCCGCCGGCACCTTCGGTAGGCTCACCAGCGGCGGGCGAATACATCGAGATCCTCAACCGCGCGTTGGAGGATCGTCGTGTAACCGCGGAGGAAGCGGATCTCCTCCTCGATACCGCGACGCGGTGGGGTCTCTCTCAGGACGAAGTGCTCCTCATACATCACCACTATCTGACCTCCCTCGTGGCACTGGCGCGTCAGGATGGGGTCATCACCGACCTCGAGCGTTCCGATCTCCGCGAAGTAAGCGGGTTACTCGGCTACAAGGCCACCTACGCAGATCAGTTGATCAGCGGTGCTGCTGAGACTCCGCCTGATCACCGACAACGCCCCTCGTCACTAACGGGACTTTCAGTCTGCTTCACGGGAGAATCAATCTGTAGTCGCAACGGGATCCCGCTCAAGCGATCCGAGGCGGAGCAAATTGCCGCTGACGCAGGGTTGAGAGTTCAAGCGAACGTCACTAAGAACCTGGATATCCTCGTCCTCGCAGATCCGGATTCTCTCTCCGGCAAGGCTCGGCAGGCGCGCCGGCTCGGGAAGCGACTCATCGCCGAGCCTGTGTTCTGGCGAGAACTCGGCATCGCGATCGACTAATTCGCCCTTCCCGTTGGACTCGGCCGCCAAGCCGCTCCGAATCCGAGACACCCATCTTCGCGTGCACGATGTCGCACACACGCGCCAGCACCGGTTCGCGGAAGGGGTCGGCGGTGGCGGCGCCCTGGCTGCGGCGGCGGGCCGGATCGGCGCGCACCGGGGCTGTTCTCAGGGTGCCCGGGCACGCGCGTCAGCGGGAACCCTCATCCCACGCTGACGGCGGGCGTGCGACACCTACCCCCGTGCTGATCCTCGACAAAGCCCGAGCCCTCGACCGCATCGTGGCGCGCGCAAGCGAGCCGCACCTGCCGGAGGTATTCGCGCTCACCGGCGTGTGGCGTGAACGCTCGCCCGGCAGCGACCGGGGCGCCCGGCCCCGCCTGCAGACGACCGCTCGACGCGGGAGCGATGCACCCGCCGAGAGCACCGCGGAGCGAGCGGCGCTGGCGGCGTAACGGGCGCCCGCCGCCGCACCGTGCTGTCCGCGGGGCAGCCGAAGCTACCCGGATGGCGGCGCCGGGCGGCGGCCGCCGGACTTGTCGATCGTGCGGCCCTGCTTCTCTTCGAGACGGCCGAGCGCGCGGCCCTTGTCGGGATGCGGATCCTTGATCAGCCCGTAGATCTCGCGCCCCTCGTGCCCTTCCGGCAAGTGCTCGGTAATCGGAAGACCTTCCGAATCGCAGAAGAGCAGTCAGTGGCAGTACTTGTACTTCTGCATCTCCTCGCAGGCGCAGATCCAGGTGCTGCGCTTCGCTTCCTCCGCCTTGTCTTCGTAGAAGTTGCAGGGGCAGAGCGGGCGGCCGACCTCGTCGATGTGCTTGGCGAGGCCGATGACGAGGAACTCCGTGATCTCGCGCTGCGGATGCAGGTAGGAGCCGCTCTTCTCGGCGAACTTCTCGACGAACTTCCACATCTTGTCGATGTTGTGTTGCGACGCCTGCTGGCGGTCGTCGTCGCTGGGCTGGTCGAGCGGCATGGTCGCCTCCTGCGGGATTGACGGCATGGTAACGGGCGCGGCGGGCAGCGCGCCATCGCCGGGCGGACGCGATGGCGCGCGAACGGGGCGCGGCAAGCAGCGCCCCCACGGCAGGCGGGCAGCGCACGGCGCTGGCCCAGCGAACGGGGCGCGGCAAGCAGCGCCCCCACAGCAGGCGGGGAG
>JAKAMA010000368.1 GCA_021813085.1 Chloroflexota bacterium
CGATCAGCGACAGCACCTCGCGGCCGGGGTCGAGCGCGACGCCGAAGCGGCGCTCGTACCAGCCCGCGACGGCGCGCCGGAACTCCGGCAGCCCCTCGGTCTCGGGGTAACGGTGGTTCGCGGGCTCGCGCGCCGCCTCGCACAGCGCGTCGACGATGTGCGGCGGCGTCGGCAGGTCGGGGTCACCGATGCCGAACGAGATGACGTCGATGCCCTGCGCCTTCTTCGCGGCGACCTTCTTGCTGATCTGCGCGAACAGGTAGGGCGGCAGCTTCTCGATGCGGTCAGCGAATTGCATGTTGCACGTCAGTCGTCAGTACTCAGTCGTCAGTACGCAGTGCTCGGTTACTCGGACAGTCGCGCTGGGCGTGTCGTCAGTGTAGGGGACGGTCAGAGATGCCGGAAGTTCCTGCGCGCCCGCCGGCCTCGTGCGCGCCACGCAACCGCGCCGCGCACGGACGAGCCCGCAGCCCGCGCGCCTGCCGCTGGGCACGGATGACCGATCGCCGCTGCCCGTCCTACAGCGAGAACTTCTCCCGCCCCTCGTACACCGCCATCGCCTCGTCGACGCTGTGGCCGCCGTAGGTGATGGCGCTGATCGCGTTCGTCATCTGCACCGCTTCCTGGAGCGGCTTCTGGTGGATGTTCCGCCCCGTCGCGCTGCCGAAGGCGCCCGAGATGAAGATCTGGTCGTGCAGCGTCTGCAGGAACTTGCGCACGTCGGTGCTCGACCCGCCGGCGGTGATCACGCGCGTGCGGCCGGCGGCCTTGACCGCCTCCTTGAACGCCTCCGCCGGCGAGCCCTCCTTCACCTTCGGGTAGTTCACCTTCACGAAGTCGGCGCCGAGCGTCGCCCCCAGCCCCGTCGCGCCGGCGATGATGTGCGGGTGCTGCTCCTCCGGCACCGCCGCACCGCGCGGATACACCCACAGCACGGCGACGAGGCCGTTGCGGTGCGCGTGCATGCACGCCTGCGCCGCCTCGCGCATCTGCTCCGACTCGAACTCGCTGCCCAGGTACACGGTGAATCCGACACCCACGATGTTCAGCCCCGCCTCGCCCAGCGTCAGCGCGTCCTCGACGCTCACCCAGCCGAGGCTGCGCGGATCCTTCTGCGACGTCTTGATCAGGTGTGACTTCGAGTTCAGCTTGACGAGGTACGGCACACCCGCGTAGTCGCGCCCGTAGCGCGCGATCAGCCCGAACTGCGTCGCGAAGCAGCCGATGACACCGTCGCGGGCGATGCGGAAGAGGTGCTCCGGGTCGGCGTCATCGGCGGCGATCGCCTCGCCGCTGCTCAGCGTGCCGTAGAAGTCGTCGTTCAGGTGCTCCACCTTCTGGTCGCCGGCGTAGAGCATCAGCCGCCCGGTGCCCTTCGTCATCGTCTGGAAGTGCTCTTCGTAGCGCGCCTTCTGCGCCGCAGGGACGTCGGCCGGTACGTCCACCCTGGTCAGGAGCTGCGTCATGGTCATGCCTCCTCGTGGCTCGGGATGCCAGTGGTTGCGATGTTCTCCGCACCATGATCGTCGCTGTCCCGGCGATCTTCAAGGGCCGGCCGGACTGTCGCCCCACTCGCCAGCGTCGGCAGTCCGCCGATGGCGGCGCCCCGCGAGGGTCGGATACGCTTGCCGGCGTATGGGCGCATCCACCAGGCCGACGATGTACTACGGCGGCCAGGCCGTCATCGAGGGCGTAATGATCCGCGGCCCGCGCGAGATGGCCGTCGCCGTCCGCGCGCCCGACGGCACGATTGTCACCCGGGCCGAGCGCCTCTCCGGCATCTACGCCGGCCCCCTGCGGCGCGTCCCGCTCGTCCGGGGCGTCATCGTCCTGTGGGAGACGCTGGCGCTCGGCATCCGGGCGCTCACGTGGTCGTCGCAGGTCGCGGCAGGGCGCGACGAGCGCGAGGTCAGCCGGGGCCAGCTCTACGCGCTGCTGGCGGTGATGCTCGTCTTCGCGGGCGCCGTCTTCTTCGCCGGCCCGCTGCTCTTGACGAGCTGGATCGGCCCCCTGACCGGCGACCGCTATCTCGGGCTCGTCGCCGAGGGCCTGCTGCGGCTCGCCATGCTCATCGGCTACATCTGGCTGATCGGCCGCATGCCCGATGTGCGGCGCGTCTTCGCGTACCACGGCGCGGAGCACCGCGCGATCCACGCCTACGAGCACGAGCCGGAGGTGACGGTCGCCGCCGCGCTCGATTTCCCGAACGCGCATCCGCGCTGCGGCACCGCGTTCCTTCTGAGCGTGATGGTGATCTCGCTGGTCCTGTTCGTCCTGCTCGGCACGCCCTCGATCTGGGTGCGGCTCGCCGAGCGCATCGTGCTGATCCCGGTCGTCGCGGCGCTGGCGTACGAAGTGCTGCGCGCCGGACAGGCGTTCGGCGACAACCGCGTCGTGGCGTGGCTCTACGCGCCAAACCTCTGGCTGCAGAAGCTGACGACGCGCGACCCCGATGAGGCCCAGATCGAAGTCGCGATCGCCGCCCTCAACGCAGCGCTCGGCATCGAGGCCGCGCTCGACGCCGAGCCCGCGGCGCCGCTACGGGTAGAAGAGCCGCTGGCGTAGCGCCCCTCCAACGTGATGACCGTCGGGCCAGTGGCTGCGGGAGCGGTCGCTTCCAGCAGCGCCGCGCCCCCCTTCCCTTCAGGGAAGGGGCCGGGGGTTAGGTCGTGCGTGGCACCCGACCTCTTGCCTCGCACCATCAAGTTGGGAGGGCCTGGCGCTCTGGACCGGATGGCGCCAACGTCCACCGCAGGCGCGACCGGTCAGGCCGTCGCGAGGCGCGACGGGATGCCCGGCACCTGCTCGGGCGGCGCATCGACGAAGATCCGC
>JAKAMA010000369.1 GCA_021813085.1 Chloroflexota bacterium
GAGGTGCGCGAGCAGTTCATGGAGCGTCCGCGAGCCGTACGGGACGAGCCGGTCCCAGTCTCCGGGCCGGATCTCGGCGATGGCGGCGCGCAGCTCGTCGCGGGCAGCCTCCATGTCGGCGGCCGCGCGGCGGACGTAGCCGTCCATCTCGTGCTCGCGGAAGTCGAATCCTTGGGTCACACCTCAGTCTAGCGGGCACGCGCTCGGCGAGAGGCGCCCCGCCGTCCTGTCACCGCGGCACCTCCGGCCACAGACCGACCGGAGGCCCGTCGAGTGCTCGTGGCGTCACGATCGCCAGCCGGGAGGGCCCTGCGGAGAGGTGCGCCAAGGATCCCGGCGATTCTGGGGCGTTGTCAAGTTTCCTCAACCGTGGTATGAAGTACCGACAGGCCTCCCTGAAGGAAGCGCGCCGTCCAGCGCCGGGACCGAAGCAGCATCGGTCGTGCGGTGGGGCAGGTGTCCTGTGCCCCCCGAGCCGGAGACGGCAGGAGTCCTATGCGCATTCTACAGATCGCCCCGCTCTGGGAGACGGTGCCGCCGCCGGCGTATGGCGGGACGGAGGCGGTCGTCAGCCTGCTTGCGGACGAGCTGGTCCGGCAGGGCCACGACGTCACGCTCGCCGCCTCGGGCGACTCGCAGACGCGCGCGAAGCTGCTCTCGGTGTATCACCGGAGTCTGCGGCGCGCCGACGACCTGGCCGACCGCAACCCGTACGACTGGGTACACATGGCGACGGCGCTCGAACACGCGCGCGACTTCGACATCGTCCACAACCACACAGGCGAGCTGGTGATGGCGATGGCCAACCTCGTGACGACGCCCATGCTGACGACGACGCACTGCATGACGACGCACGACACCGAGTTCATCTGGCGCCGCTACCGACAGGCGTACAACACCATCAGCCGCTGGCAGATGGCGCACTTCGCCCGCGTGGCGCCGCAGGCCCGCAGCATGGGCCACGTGTACAACGCGATCGACGTCGAGACGTTCCCGTTCGAGACGGAGAAGGGCGGCGACCTGCTCTTCTTGAGTCGCGTGGCACCGGAGAAAGGGCCGCAGCATGCCGTTGAGGTCGCGAAGCGCACGGGGCGGCGGCTGATCATCGCGGGCAAGGTGGACAACTACGACAGGCGGTTCTTCGAGGAGGTGATGCGCGACCTCATCGACGGTGAGCAGATCGTCTTCTTCGGAGAGGCCGACGCCCGACAGAAGCGCGAGCTGTACGCGCGCGCGATGTGCCTGCTGATGCCGATCACGTGGGACGAGCCATTCGGCCTGGTGATGCCAGAAGCGATGGCCTGCGGGACGCCGGTGATCGCATTCAACCGGGGCAGCGCGCCGGAGATCATCGCGCATGGGCGCACCGGCTTCATCGTGGATACGGTGGCGGAGATGGCGGACGCCGTCGCCGACGTCCGGCGCATCGATCCGCACGCGTGCCGCGCGCTTGTGCGGGAGCGCTTCGCGCCGGCAACGATGGCGGCGAACTACGTGCGGGTCTACGAGCGCCTGGCCGCGGACGCGCAGCGCGCGCGCGCGGTCACCGTGCACGCGCCGGTGCCGACGGCGCTCGCCGAGCGCGCGGTGGCGGCAGGCGATGAGCGCGCGATCGCGAGGGCGGCGTCATGAAACGCGCGGACGCGACGGCGACCGTCCGGCGGCCGCATGCCCCTCCCGCGCAGGCGCTCCGGGTGCTCCGCGACCTGCGCATCGAGGACCCGCAGGTCGAGCTTGTGGGCGACCGGCTCTATCTGCGCGGGCTCGCCGCGTGCTATCGGACCAAGCAGCTTGCGGCGCGGCGCATCGCTGCCGGGCTGCCCGGGCTGTCCGTGGTCAACGAGTTGCGCGTCGCGCACGGCGTCGCGAGCGATGCCGACGTGACGCGCGCGATCGAAGCGGCGATCCGGCGGGCCGCTCCCGGTGCTGCCGGGCGGATCAGCGCGCATGTCGATGCGGGCGATGCCTACGTCGGCGGCGTAGCCGAGGACGAGCAGGAGCGCGCGGCGGTCGAAGCGGCGGCGTGGCAGGCGCCCGGGGTGATGCACGTCCACAGCCGGATCGCGGTGCCGCGCCGGCCTGAAGACGACAGCGACGTGGCGGAGGCACTGAGCGCGTACATCAGCCGTTCGCTCACGCTCCCGTACGGGCGTATCCGCGTCACGTACCGCGACGGCGTGGCGTCGCTGGACGGCTCGGTCGCCAGCGAACGGCAGCGCGAAGCAATCGAGGACTTGATTCGCTGGCACGAATGCGTGACGGACGTCGTCAACCGCGTGCGGGTCGCGCCGCTCCGGCTCGTGTGACCCGCCACCGCCCGGACGGCGACCAGCCCGCGACGAGCGCGTCATCAGAGCCGGCCGCTGAGGACACGTGGTCCGCCCTTCCCGAGGGCGAACCGATGGGCATCGAGGACATCCGCGATGCCCTGATCATCCGCGAGCGCGGGTCCGCACTGATTACGGATGGCGCGGGCAACATCGTCCCGGGCAACACCCAGGGGTACGGGCTCTACCACGCGGACACGCGCCATCTCTCCGTCTATCGCCTGACGCTGAACGGGACGGCGCCGGTCATGCTGCTCTCGACCGCCGAGCTCGGCTACGCGATGGAGCAGGTAATGACGAACCCGGCGATCGTGACGCCGGAGGGTCGCCGGATCGGCCAGAGCAGCACGGAGATCCGCCGGCAACGCGCCGTATCGGACATCGTCGAAGAGCACCTGCGCATCACGAACTTCAACCCCTTCCCGATCACGCTCGAGCTGCTGTACGAGTTCGATGCTGACTTCGCCGACATTTTCGACGTTCGCGGCTACGACCGTAGCGGC
>JAKAMA010000031.1 GCA_021813085.1 Chloroflexota bacterium
CTCCGCGATCTGCTCGTCCGTCAGCAGCCCCTGCCGGCGCACGACTTCGACGATCGTCTCGCCCGTCCGCGCCGACTCCTGCGCCACCTTCGCCGCCGCGCTGTAGCCGATGAGCGGGTTCAGCACCGTCGCCAGCCCCACGCTCGATTCGAAGTAGCGCCGCGCGCGCGCCGCGTCGGCGGTGATGCCGCGCACGCAGCGCTCGGTCAGCGCCGCGATCGCGTTCGTCAGGATCTCGTACGACTGCAGCAGGTTGTGCGCGATCACCGGCATCATCACGTTCAGGTCGAGCTGCCCCGCCTGCGCCGCCAGCGCGATCGTCGTGTCGTTGCCGATGACCTGGAAGCAGACCATGTCGGTCATCTCCGCCATCACCGGGTTCACCTTCCCCGGCATGATCGATGACCCCGGCTGCACCGCCGGCAGCGCGATCTCCGCGAGCCCCGTGCGCGGCCCCGAGCTGAGCAGCCGCAGGTCGTTCGCGATCTGGATCAGGTCCAGTGCCAGCGTCCGCAGCGACGCCGACACGTGCGCGAAGTCCGACATCGACTGCGTCACCGAGATCAGGTTGCCCGCCGGGTGCAGCTCCAGCCCCGGGATCTCGCGCGCCACCGTCTCCGCGTACCGCGGGTGCGTGTTCATGCCCGTGCCCGCCGCCGTCCCGCCGAGGTTGATCTCCCGCAGGCACGCCGCGGCCTGCTCGATGCGCCCGAGGTCGCGCCGCAGCGTCCACGCCCACGCCGCGAACTCCTGCCCGAGCCGGATCGGCACCGCGTCCTGCAGGTGCGTGCGCGCCGACTTCAGGACGGCGTCGAACGCGCGCCCCTTGCCGTCGAGCGCGCCCGCCAACTCCTCGATCTCGTGCACCAGCGCCGGCGTCATCGACAGCGCGGCGATGCGGATCGCGGCCGGCACGGTGTCGTTCGTCGACTGGCTCATGTTCACGTGGTCGTTGGGGTGCACCGGCGCGTAGGCGCCGCGCGCGCCGCCGAGGATCTCGTTTGCGCGGTTGGCGATGACCTCGTTCGCGTTCATGTTGTACGAGGTGCCGGCGCCCGCCTGGAACGCATCGACCACGAATTCGTCGCGCAGCCCGCCCGCGGCGATCTCCTGCGCCGCCTGCTCGATCGCCGCCGCGAGCTTCGGGTCGAGCTTGCCGAGCTGCCGGTTGGCCCGCGCCGAGGCGTACTTGATCAGCGCCGTCGCGCGGACCAGCGCCGGATGCGACCGCATGCCGGAGATGGGGAAGTTCTCGACCGCGCGCTGCGTCTGCGCGCCGTAGTACGCCTGGGCCGGTACCCGCACCTCGCCCAGCGAGTCCCGCTCGATGCGCCATTCGCCCGCCACACCCACAGCCTACCGCGCGCGGGGGGTGGCGCGTGGGGGCGGTGCGTTGACGCGGAGAGTTTCAGTATCCGTACAGGATCTCGACATCCTCGCCCCGCTCGAGCAGATGGATGATCTCGCGAATCGCCCGTGCCTCTTCCGGCCCATCCGGTACGAGGTTGTTCAGTGCCTCGATGACCTCAGGTTCGGGCTCCAGCCAGCAGTATTTCAGCTCAAAGTCCTGCGCGTAGATGTACAGCATCTCTGAGAATTGCCTACTGACATGCAGTGCCTCTGAGGTCGGATTGATTTGTACGACGCCACCCATGATTTCTCCTTCCTAGTCTTCCCGTGCAAATTCCTCTGCCAGCGCATCCACGATCTTGTGCATCGGAACCCCCATCGGCAGTGCGGTCAGCCGAAGGTCAATGCGTCGCTCGCTTGCCCGCAGCGCGGCGCGATGGAACAAGCGCCCGCGCTCTTTCAGCGACAGCCACGTTGCCTGACGACAGGGATACGCGAGACAGAGGATCACGTGCGGCGCGGATGTAGTGTTCGCGTAAGCGAGCACCTGCAGCAGATCGGCTCGATGCCGCTCGCGCAGTGCGATCAAGCAGCAGGTCGGGTACCAGGGATTTCTGCGACCCGACGTACGGCGGTTCCCACTCGATAGGAGTGAGGGTCTGGCGCTCGCGACCCGATCGCACCGTGCCGCCGATGCGGCGAGAGACGCCAATCAATACAGCCTCCACCCACGCCTCGAAGAACTGCTCCATCGACATGCGCCACGGCAAACCTTCGAGATCGCTCAATCCACCGAGCCCCCGCTCATCGACCGTCCACTGCACTGCTTGCAAGCCATCGAAGAACGCGCTCGACTTCAACGGGCTGCGGAGCCAGGCATCAAATTGAAGGGCAGTAGGTGGATGTGGTGGGGCGTCACGTACCCGCTCGATCAGGGAGTTGCACAGCTCGATGAGTTGGATCACGAATACACCGGCCGATGATTGCCCGGCCAGCGAGTCGAACTGCTTCTGCAGCGTGAAGCGAATCGCCGAACGCAGCGCACGATCATCGCGGAGATCCGGAAAGCGGCAGGGAACGCTGGTGAATTGTGCGCGCGGCATCTGGCGCACCGCGTAATTTGACCAGTCGACCGTCCCCCGAGGGGCGCTTCGATGCTCCTCAACAAGTTCGAAGCGGCGGGTCAATTGATTCAGCAGCGCTTCGATGCGAAATAGAACGATCGCGGAGAGCACCCACGGTGGCACCTTGCGCTCCGAGCGTGGCAGCAGAGGAAGAGCAAGCGGTGCCGGGATCACCCGCCAGCCCATGTCCGCCAGCATCGGCCCGATCCCTGGCCAGTCGAACCGTGGCCTCACAACGAGCCCGTACTCGATTTGGCCGCTTGTCGGGGACACGAGCGGCACTGCGCCGACCTTCGTCGTCGCATGGAACTGGAGCGACACGGTACTCCCATCGTAATGCGGTTCTACGGTCGTGCCGAGCTGACCCAGCGTCGCGCGGTTTCGAGCGATGAACTGCGATGAGAGGCGAGCGGACTGTGCTGACGCATCGCGAGGCATAGCACCGCGCGACAAGAACGAAGCCTCTACGGCGATGGTTGAGGAGTCGGACAGCTCGATGCAGCGGGGCGCCGCTGTGCGTGTCCTAGTCGCTGCCATTGTAGTCTGCGGCACGCGGACGGCTCTCGAGCCGTTGCAGGTAGGCGCGGATCGGTTCGGAGAAGCCACCCACGTACCCTTGTGACAGATACTCGCGAAGGAGAGGCGCGAGCGTCACGTTCAATTGCGCCGCAGGATCCATCGGCGGTTTGACGAGGAAGTACGAGTGGCCGGGTACCAAGTCAAATGCGTCTCCCCGCGCGTGCTCGACGAAGATCATGACGAGATCGTCAAACGCGCGCTTCATCAGTGGGTCGCCTTGCGCGTCGATGACCCGTGCCTGCGGCCAAAGTTTCGCGAAGGCGAAGCGCCTGCGTACCGCGACGTCGACAGCCGCCAGGCTGCGGTCGGCGGTGTTCATGGTTCCAAGGATGTGGAGGTTGTCCGGCAGCGTCAGGTGCGTCTCGAGTGGAACGCCGAAGTCATATGGGAGCTCGATCGACCGCACTCCTGCATCGTCCCGTTCGTCGTCAGGCTCGAGCAGGTAAATCGCTTCGCCAAGCACCTTGGCCAGATCCGCGCGGTTGATTTCGTCGATGTGGAGAAGGTATGGCAGCGTCGGGTTGTCTCGAGCTGCCTGGGCGGCCCGCATGAGAAAGCCAGGCTGGGGCGCGAAGCTCAGCCCGATGCCCTCCGAAGTCCGCGTCGGCGCCAGCCCGCCGACGAAGTTCTCGTAAGTTGTGTTCGGATGGAACTGAATGGATCTGCCCCGGCCGTCGTACTGGCCAGTGAGCAGCCGGCGCGCTAGGCGCGTCTTGCCGGTACCCGGCGGCCCCTCGACGATGACGAACCGCCGCGCAGCAAGCAGAGCGACCACGTCGTCCTCGGACAGGTCGGGCATCAGATGATGGAGCCACGCATTCTTGATGTTCTCCGCCTCGGCCCGTAGGGGCTGTAGGAGCTTGACACCCCGCTCGGCGAACATCAGGTCGAAGAACGCCTTCAGCGCCTCCATCGTGAGTTGTGCATCGTCCCCAGGTGCGTAGATCCCGTAGAGCACCTTGCCGTACCGATCGAAGACGCGCTTGTAGGGTTCGAAGTGCGAGATGACAGTCGCCGGAACATTCTCGTCCGTGCGCGTGGGATCCTGCTTGGCCCACGCTACCTGCCTGCCGCGGCCGTGCGCAGCATTCAGCCAGCCGCAGAGCGCCTGTACCTTGCGCGCGTGCCCCGGCCGGCCCAGTATCTCGTCGTCCGGATGGAGCCCGGCTGTTCCAACGACAAAGGTGATCAGGCATGGGGCGTCGGTGGCGGGGAAGATCGCGATCGACATGCCACCGTACGGCCCATTCGTGGGGTTGGACGGGTGAATGTAGCCGGCATAGGCGACGCCTGACTCGTTAGCCGCTGCTGCCGGACGAAGCGTCACCGTTTCCTTGGCCGCCGCCGGATAGCGACCGTCGCCGGAACCGAACAGCGCTTCGAACGCAGCCTGATTCGCCGGCGCCCAGTCGGCCGCGCCGCGCATGACGATGTCGAGCAATTGTCCCAGGCCCACGTCACCCCCACCGAGCCGCGCGGAGGTAGGCTCCTGCATCGCAGGCGCGGTTTCGTTGACGCGAGCGTATCGGGACCTTGCCGTGGGTGTCAACGGGCCGGCGCGATCCACCGCCCGCGCGCACGGCGGCGCTCCCCGCGGGCCGCGACGACCCGAGGGCGTGGCGTTCGGATTCCTTCGCTAACTCAGCGAGTCAAGCGCGACGCCCGCCGCACCTGCACTGCGGGGCAGCCGACGAAAGCTCGCGCGCACCTGGACGGTGTGGCGCTTGGCCCGGCCGGTGCTCCCGGCGGGCCCGCGGACAGCGGGCCCCGGCACCACCTCCGGGCGCAGGATCGTGCCTGGGTCTCGTGCGGATGGGGATGCCTGTCTCATCATCAACCCTCCTGCTCGCCCCGCCTGCTCGCCACCACGTCGCGCGGCGGCACCGGCCGGGCGATCATACACCCGTTGGCGGCGCTTGCGAAGGGGTCTTTCGCGGCGATGTTCCCACCATCCCGCCAGCCTGAAGCGGGCGCCGATCGCCGCCCAGACGGGCCGTCCGGCCAGCCAGCTCCGGATGGAAGACGGCGGCGGCGGGGCAGAGGTCGCGGAGGACGCATTCCGGGCAGCGGGGCCGCTGGGCGGTGCAGACGCGCCGCCCGTGCTTGATGAGGGCAATGTGGAACGCGTAGAAGTCCTGCGGCGGCACCTGCGCTTCGAGCAGCGCATGGGCCTTCTCCGGCGTCATCCTCGCCCGGCCCGCGCGCTCGGGGATGAGCGCGAGGCGCGTGGCGACGCGGAAGACGTGCGTATCGACCGGCATCGCCGGCAGGCCGAGGGCGAACATCAGCACGCAGGCGGCGGTCTTCGGGCCGACGCCGTGGATGCTGCGCAGCCAGGCGCGCGCCTCCTCGAGCGGCAGTCCGGCGAGGAACTGGAGGTCGTAGCCGCCGGTGCGCTCCTTGATGTCGCGCAGCGCCCCCTGGATACGGGGCGCCTTCGTCGGTGCGAGGCCGCCGGGCTGGATCGCGGCGATCAGCACGCCGAGTGGCGCCGACGCCACATCGTCCCAGGCGGGGAACGCCTCGGTCAGCCGCACGAAGGCGCGGCCGGAGTTGGCGTCGGAGGTGTTCTGCGAGAGGATCGTCAGCACGAGCTCGGAGATCGCGTCGTGGTGCGGGCGCCATTCCGGCAGGCCGTAGGCGTCATCGAGGCGGGCGATGATCTCCGGGATGCGGCCAAGCCTCGGGTGCGGCTTCGGCCGGCGGAGACGGCGTGTCGCTGACGTGCGTGCGGGCGGCATGGGGCGAGCATACGCGAAGCGAACCGGGCGTGCACCGCCGCTACATGAGGAGAGAGCGATGGCGCACGGGGCACGAGGGCCGCGAGATCCGCCGCACTGCACGCCCAAAGGGCCGCGCAGCAGAAGGCCGGACGTGCTGGCCCGGCCTTCTGCGCTGCCCGTGCGCCGTCCGGCGCTAGTTGACGATCCGGATCCGGGACATGGTCGAGCCGAGCTGGCGCTGCCATGCCATGCCGTCCGCCGTGTCGCTGAAGTACACGTCGACCCAGGTCGGCGAGAGCATGCCGCGGTCGAGGCACTCGTAGGTGCGCCCGGTCGGGTCGCCATCGATCTTCAGCTTGGTGCCGAAGGCGAGGTTCGAGCTGCACGCGGCGGCGCCGGCGAAGGGCTCGCCACCGCTCGACATGCGGTTGCAGTAGCCGCCGCCGGGGCCGGTGCAGCCGTAGATCGTGATACGCGACAGCAGCACGGTGCCGGGAGCGTAGCCCGAGGCGGCGTTGACGCTGTACGGTGCGCCAGCGCCGGCCCGCTGGCTCGCCAGCGCCCGCTGCTGCGCCTCGCGCTCGTGCGCGATCGTAACGAGGGCCTTCACCTGCTGCCAGCGCTCCGCCTCCGCTGCCGCCGCCATCACCGCGGCGCCAAGCTGCGGCGCGGGTGGCGCGGCATCGCTGGCGGACCGCGCCCAGTCACCCGCGACGCCGGAGGCGGCACGCAGCTCGGCCGGCGGTCCGTAGAGGGGCCGCGCGGGAGATGAGGACGACCGGATGCTGCTGATCAGCGCCGTCATGGCGGGGATCGATGCCGCCAGCAGGATCACGGCGACACCGATGAGTGCCGCGGAGACGAACCGGCGGCCGACGGCTTCACGTGCGTTCGGAAGTTGGCCGACGCGTGCGCCAATCCCGGCGACGAGCGGCTTCGGCTGCGGGAATGCCTCGGCGAAGACCGGCTGCGGCCTCCGCTCGTTGACGAGCGCCATGCCGACCGCGGCGGCAGTTCCGGCGACCATCATGGTCGCGCGGGCGCCCGCAACGAATCCTCGGTATCTCAGAGAGCCCTCCTTGTGAACGAACCCGGGGCCAGAAAACGCCCGAAACCCGCCGTGGGCGGGCGGCCCTCGCCACCAGGCGCGAGGGCGCAAAACAGGCGGATTATACCCTCCGAACCCGGGAGGTCAACCCTGGGCGGCCCCCCGGCTCTGCGGATCGGCGCCAGGCCGGCGGCAGCGGCTTCCTCGCCTGCGATCCGGATTTGAATCTGGGCGTGTGCCCGATCAACCGCTAAGGCACATGCCGCCTCGCATACATGCGAAAGAGTTCGGGGGGTGTCACGGCGAGGACGCTTTCGGCTGCGATCCGGGCCGCTTTGGCGGCTGCCTCGCCACGATACACATGCTCCGAGCCACTCTACGGTAGGAGCTGTGACACGCCGCGTCGATCAGCGCCTTCCGCGCGGTCGTCGGCACTGAGCGGCTACACGACCCGCTCAAAGATGGACGCGATGCCCTGGCCGCCTCCGATGCAGAGCGTCACCAGGCCGTAGCGCGCGACGCGGCGCTCCATCTCGTACATCAGCTTCACCGTGAGGACGGCGCCGGTGGCGCCGAGCGGGTGGCCGAGGGCGATGGCGCCGCCGTTGACGTTCGTCTTCTCCGGGTCGAGGCGGAGCGCCGTGCTGCACGCCGCCGCGACCGAGGCGAACGCCTCGTTGATCTCGACCAGGTCGATCTGGTCGATCGTGAGGCCTGCCTTCTGCAGCGCCTTCTGGACGGCCGGGATCGGGCCGCTGCCCATGATCGACGGCTCGACGCCGGCCTCGGCGCGCGCGACGAGGCGCAGGCGCGGCTTGAGGCCCAGCTCGCGCGCGCGCGCGGCGGAGGCGACGACGACGGCGGCGGCGCCGTCGTTGATGCCGCTGGCGTTGCCGGCGGTGACCATGCCGCCGTCCTTGAACGCAGGGCGCAGCTTGGCGAGCGCCTCCATGCTGGTCTGGCGCGGGTGCTCGTCGGTGTCGATCGTGATCGTCTCCTTGCCGGCCTTCACCTGGACGGGCACGATCTCGTCCTTGAATCTGCCGGCGGCGAGGGCGGCGGCGGCCCGCTCCTGCGAGCGCATCGCGACCTCATCCTGCGCCTCGCGGGAGACTTCATACTTCTCGGCGAGGTTCTCGGCGGTGATCCCCATGTGCTGCTTGCTGAAGGGGTCGCCGAGCAGGTGGAGGATGCCGTCTTCGAGGACGCCGTTTCCCATGCGATAGCCGGTGCGGCCCTGGCGGACGTAGTACGGCATCATCGTCATGTTCTCGGCGCCGCCGGCAACCACGACCCCGGCATCGCCGGACTGGATGTAGCGGCCAGCGGTGTTGATGGCTTCGAGGCCGCTGCCGCAGATGCGGTTGACGGTGAGGGCGGGGGTCTCGATCGGCATCCCTGCCTTGACGGCGGCGTGGCGGGCGATGTAGCCGTCCTCCATCACCTGACCCACGCAGCCCAGGATGACGTGGTCGACGTCGCCGGGAGCGAGGCCCGCCCGTTCGACGGCGGCCTTGATGACGATGGCACCGAGGTCCGATGCCGAGAGGTTGGCGTACGCGCCCTGGAACCTCCCGATGGGCGTCCGGGCGCCGCTGACGATGACGACCTCTTCCATGACGGACCTCCGATGGGCGAATGCGCATCCGGGTGCGAAGAACACTATAGGGATAGGGGAGCGGTGGGGTCAACGGAACGGCGGCGGTAGGAGGTGAGAGGTCGGAGGTGGGGGTGAGGCCCCGCGCGGACGCTGCGGTCACGCCTGCGGCGTCTCGCGGTCCTGCGACTGGCGTTCGTAGCCGGGGCAGCGGATCACCGGCAGCCGCGGGTACTTCGGAAAGCGCGGGTCCGTGGCGGCCCGGGCGCACATGAGGAAGCGCGAGCCGCGCGCGGACGTCACGGGGCGCACGTGGAGGCAGGACGGGCAGAGGCCGGCGCGCGGGTCGAGGTCGGGCATCGCGGGAAGTGTAGCGATGGCGGGCGCGCGTCCAGCCGCCCGGCCGGCCGCGCGCCACAGGGGTGGCTGCGCGCACCGGTGCAGGGATCCGGGACACCCATCGGGGCCCGGCTCGCGACGCTCGGCATCGAGCGCAGGCGGCTGCGATGTCGCGTGCCGCCTGCTACCCTGCGGCCATGTTGAGCCTGCAGTTCATCCGCGAGCACCCGGACGTCGTGCGGAAGTCGCTGGCCGACCGCCAGACGCCGGGGCCGCTCGACGAGATCCTGGCGCTCGACGTGCGCCGCCGCGACCTGCGTTCGGAGACGGAACGGCTGCGCGCCGAGCAGAACGCCGCCGGGAAGAAGATCGGCGCGGCGAAGGAGCCGGGCGAGCGGCAGCGGCTGATCGACGCCATGAAGGGCGTGTCCGCGCGCATCGATGAGCTGGCGCCGGAGCTACGGAAGGCCGAGGAGCGCCTGCAGACACTGGCGCTCGAGATCCCGAACATCCCCGACCCGACGACGCGCGTCGGCGAGAGCGAAGCCGACAACGTCGTACGCATGCGGTCCCAGACGGGCCGTACGGCCGGCGAGGAGACGCGCGACGACTGGCGGAAGCCGCACTGGGAGCTGGGCGAGGCGCTGGGGATCATCGACTTCGAACGCGGGGTGAAGCTGTCGGGGAGCCGCTTCTACCTGCTGCGGGGCGCGGGTGCGCGGTTGCAGCGCGCGCTGATCGCCCTGATGCTGGCGCTGCACATCGACAAGCACGGCTACACGGAGGTCTACCCGCCCGCGCTGGTCAAGGAAGAGACGATGTGGCACTCGGGACAGCTCCCGAAGTTCCGCGACAACCTCTACCACGACGCCGAGGAGGACTACTGGCTCGTCCCGACGGCCGAGGTGCCGTTGACGAACATGCACTGTGACGAGATTCTCGACGGCGTCGTGCTGCCGCTCCATTATGTCGCGTACACGCCCTGCTTCCGCCGCGAGAAGATGAGCGCCGGCCGCGACGTGCGCGGCATCAAGCGCGGCCACCAGTTCGACAAGGTGGAGATGTACACGTTCTGCGCGCCCGAGCGCTCCGCCGACGAGCTGGAGTCGATGCTGGACCACGCGCTCGCCGTGTGCCGCACGCTGGGGCTGACCTACCGCGTCGTGGACATCTGCACCGGAGACCTGGGCTTCAATGCCGCCAAGACGTACGACGTCGAGGTCTGGTCGCCGGGCGTCGGCGAGTGGCTCGAGGTCTCCTCGGTGAGCAACTGCACCGACTTCCAGGCGCGTCGGGCGAACATCCGCTTCCGCCGCGAGCCGGGGGCGCGGCCGGAGTTCGTGCACACGCTGAACGGCTCCGGGCTGGCGCTGCCGCGGACGATGATCGCGATCATGGAGAACTACCAGCGGCCCGACGGCTCGATCGAGGTGCCGGAGGCGCTGCTGCCCTACATGGGGGGCATCGGGGTGATCACGCCGTAGCGCGCCCCACCTCCGACCTCCGCTCGCTTGTCGCCCCCCTGCCGGTCGCGAATAATGGGTGCGCTATGGCATCGATCTCCGCCCTGGCCGCCGCTCCGCCGGACCGACGCCCTTCGCGCGGCGCCGCGGCGCTCGTGTGGGGGGCGCCGCTCGCCGCCCTGCTCGCCGGCATCGGCGCCGAATGGCTCGACTTCCGGGCGCTGCGGGTGCCGTTTCTGCTCGTCGTCGGCTGCGGGGTGCTGGCGACGTCGTACGCGCTCTCCGGCACGCACCCGGGCGGGCGCCGCCAGATGGCGCTGACCGTGCTCGTGGGCATGGCGGCGTGGGGCGCCGGCGAAGCGCTGTACACGGTCATCCACACCGCACGCGGCGAGCCCTTCCACGCCGCGCGCTTCGGGCCGCAGCCGGCGCAGGCGCTGGGGCTGATCGGCGTGCACGCGCTCATCCTCGGGCTGCCGACGGGGCTGGCGGCGGCGGCGCTGCTGCACGCGCCGGGGCTGCGCGCGCGCCTCGCGCGGCGACGCGCCGAGGGAGCCTGATGCAGTTCGAAGACGGCCCGCAGCTCCCGCTGACGGCGCGGAAGAAGGCACTGCTCGCCGCCGGGCTGGCGATGTTCGCGGCGCAGACGGCGGCCGCGGCCGTCGCCGGGCCGCTGACGACGGGCGAGCACGCGAACGCGGGCCTGCTCTTCGCGATGTGGGCGGGCTGCATCGGCTGGTCGGCGGCGGCGGTGCTGCTGCTCGTGCGGCAGGCGGACCTGCCGGACGTGGCGACGGCGTCGTTCGTCGTGACGATCGCGGCGTGCGCGGCGTTCGCGCTCTCAGCGGCGTTCGGCGCGCGCGGCACGCGGTCGCAGGTCGACCTTGTGGACGCGCTGTTCCTCGGCGTGACGGGCGGCGGCCTGACGGCGGTGATCGTCTGGGGGCTGGCGCTGGGCGCCGCGCGCGTGCTGAGGCTGCCGACGACGGAGGGGATGCATGCCGCGCGCTGAACGGCAGCCGGGCGGACGCCCCGTCCGGGGCGGCCCGTCCGGGGTGGAGATCGACGACACGGACCGCCTGCTGCTGAACAACCTGCAGGGCGACTTTCCGGTGACGCACCGGCCGTACGCCGACGTCGCGGAGCGCCTCGGACTGACGGAAGACGAAGTGCTGCGGCGGCTGCGGCGGCTCGTCGAGACGGGCGCGCTCAGCCGCTTCGGGACGATCCTCAACGCGCCGCAGCTCGGCGGCGAGCGCACGCTGGCGGCGATGCGCGTGCCGGCGGACCGCTTCGAGGAGGTCGCCGCGTTCGTCAACGGCCTCGACGCCATCTCACACAACTACGAGCGCGCGCACGACTTCAACATGTGGTTCGTCATCTCGTCGGAGGACGAGGCCGACATCGCGCGGACGATCGCGGCGATCGAGCGCGAGACGGGGCTGGCGGTGATCAACCTGCCGACGGTCGAGGAGTACTTCGTGGACCTGAGGTTCCGGTTCTGATGACGGGTGCGCTGAGCGACGAGGAGCGCGCGGTGCTCGCGGCGATCCAGGACGGGCTGCCGATCGAGCCGGAGCCGTACCGGGTCGTCGGCGAGCGGACCGGCATGAGCGAAGCGCGCGTCATGGAGCTGATCTCGTCGATGCTGGCCGAGGGCAAGATCAAGCGCATCGGCGCGGTGCCGGACCACTACGCGCTGGGCATCACGGCGAACGGCATGTCGGTGTGGGACGTGCCCGACGAGCTGGCGGGCGACGTCGGCCGGCGGCTGGGCGCGCGTGAGGAGATCACGCACTGCTACAAGCGGCCGCGGCAGCCGGGCTGGCCGTACAACATCTTCGGCATGGTGCACGCGCGCTCGCGCGACGAGGTCATCGCGACCGTCGAGCGCATCGCGCAGGAGCTCGGCCTCGCGCGCTACCCGCACGACGTGCTGTTCTCGACGCGCCTGCTGAAGAAGCGCGGGACGCGCGTGCGCGCGAAGCCGTAAGGGGGCCGGGCGGCAGTGACCGCGGCCATGCGTCAGCCCGCGGCCCGCAGCCGGACCGCGATGGTGCGGGCGTACGGCTGGTAGCCGAGGGCGCGGGCGACGGCCATCGCGGACGCGTTCGCTTCGAGGGTCTGCCAGAGCATGACGCGGCCGTCGGCGATGCCGTGCGCGGTCGCGGCGGCGGCGACGGCGCGGCCGTAGCCGCGGCGCCGGCGCGCCGGATGCGTGACGAC
>JAKAMA010000032.1 GCA_021813085.1 Chloroflexota bacterium
GTGCTGCTGATCCATCGCGCCGGAGAGCCGTATCGCGGCTCCTGGGCGCTGCCCGGCGGACTGCTCGCCGCGGGAGAGTCGCTGGACCGCGCGGCGGCGCGCAAGCTGCACGACGAGACCGGCGTGCGCGACGTGTACCTCGAGCAGCTCTACACCTTCGGCGAGTTGCCGCGCGGCGACCACGCCCGGCGCGGCGTCGCGGTGACGTACTTCGCGCTGGTGCAGTACGGGCAGGTGCGGCTCGCGGAGCGGACGGAGTGGGCGCCCGAGTGGCACAGCGTCTACAAGCTGCCCGTGCTGGCATTCGACAACAACGCCGTCGTCGACTACGCGCTGCGCCGCCTGCGCTCGAAGCTGGAGTACACCAACGTGGCGTACAGCCTGCTGCCGCGGCAGTTCACGCTGAGCGACCTGCAGCAGGTGTACGAGGCGATACTGGACCGCGAGCTGGACAAGCGGAACTTCCGGCGGCGGATGCTGTCGCTGGGCGTCATCAAGCCGGCGGGCGGCCGGCGGATGGAGGGCGCGCACCGCCCCGCGCAGCTCTACACGTTCACCAAGCGCGAGCCCGTGATGGTGTAGCCCGCGCCCCCGGCGCCGCCTGCCCGGCCGGCGGGTTTGCGCACGGGCCGACCGCTTTGTTAGCGTGACGGTGAAGTCCTCACCGAAGTCTCCTGCCGCACGGTTCCACCGCCGCACGCGACGACTCCGCGGATTTGAGGCAAAGCGCGATGCCGGATCGCGGTCTTTGACACGTGCAGCACGCCGCGAGGCGGCCGGGGGATCGGCTCCCCGGAGCGGGACGGCGACAGGAGGACAGAGCAGATGGCGACGGGACAGATCAAGCGGCTGGTGCGCGACCGCGGCTTCGGCTTCATCCGGCCGGAGGGGGCGACGGAGGACATCTTCTTCCACAGCTCCGCGATCGCGGCCGGCATGTTCGACCAGCTCAACGAGGGGCAGAACGTCGAGTTCGACCGCGAGCCGGACCCCCGCGACCCGAAGCGCAGCCGCGCGGTCAACGTGCGCGTCGTCGGATAAGAGACGCCCGCAGGCCCGGCCGCGCCGCGTAAGCTCCCACGATCGCGGCGCAGGAGGGGCGCGCATGCCGCCCCTGTTCGCCGTCGCGCCGCGGCCGGCGGCGCTCAGATCTCGCGCAGACGCCGGCTCGTGACGCCGATGAACAGCACGATGAGCGAGGCGAGGCCCGTGAAGCCGGCGACGGTCACCTGCGCGCCGAAGACGTCGATTAGCGCTCCCATCAGCAGCGCGCTGAACGGCGTGATGCCGCTCACCATCACGTAGAGCGAGATCACCCGCCCGCGATAGTCGTCGTGGACGACGAGCTGGATCATCACCTGGTTGAACATCAGGTACGTCGAGTTGGCGATGCCGGCGACGACGAGCAGCGCGAAGGAGAGCGCGTAGTTGTTCGAGAGGGCGAAGACCGTCACCAGCGCCATGTAGATGAACGTCGTCCAGACCAGGATCTGGCCGCGCTTCGAGACGTTCGAGAAGTTGGCGGCGATCACCGCGCCGATGATCGAGCCGTAACCGACCGCGGAGGCGAGGAAGCCGTAGCCCGTCGAGCCCGAGTGCAGCACGTCCTCGGCGAAGACCGGGATGAACGAGACGTACGGGTAGACGAGGATGCTCGGCAGCGCGGCCATGAACACGAGCAGCCGCACGTCGGGATGGCCGCGCGCGTAACGCAGCCCATCGCGCATGCTCTCGACGACGGAGGCGGTGTGGCGGCCGCTGGGCTCGCCGCGCGCCTTGATGCGCGAGGTCGCTACCGATGAGAACAGGTACGCGCCCGCCTGCACGATGAAGGCGGCGCCGACGCCGAAGGCGCCGATCAGCGCGCCGCCGAGCGCCGGGCCGGCGATGCGCATCGTATTCGCGCCGAGCGAGTTGACGGCGATGCCGTTCGGCAGGTCTTCCGCCCCGACGACGTCGTAGATCATCACTTGCCGCGCGGGCTGGTTGACGGCTTCGGCGAGGCCGTCGACCGTGGCGGTGAGGTAGAGCATCCAGACGCTGATCAGGTGCGTGATGACGAGGACCGCCAGGAGGGTGCCGACCGCGGAGCTGATGGCCGTCATGATCACCAGCACCGTCCTGCGGCTGAAGCGGTCCGTGATCGCGCCGGCAAACGGCGAGACGCCGAGCGTCGTGGCGCCCCGGACGAAGGCGACGGCGCCGATCTGGAACGGGGAGTTGGTGAGCTCGAAGATCAGCCAGCCCTGGGCGACGAACTGCACCCACTGGGCGAGCATGGTGCCGACGTTGCCGAGCCAGAGGACGCGGAAGTCGGGGTACTTGCCGAGCGTGTAGAGGGTGCGCTTGCCGAAGCCGCGCAAGCCGCCGGCGGTGAGCGCTTCGGCCGCCGCCGCCGTGGATCCCGGTGATGTCGAAGACACGTCGCGCCTCGGTGAGCCTGGGGACGCCGCATCGTACCGGACGTGCGCGTGAGGGTGAAGGTGATCGGGGTTTCAGGATTGCGGCTGCATCGGCGACCGCGCACAGCGGACGACAGACGCCGAAGGCGATCCCCGCGCAACCGGGCGCGACGGCGTCAGCCCCCGGACGGGCCGTATGGCCAGCCGTAGCGCTGCGCCAGCGCGGCGATGTCGAGGTCGGGGCTATGGCGCGTCAGCCCGAGCGCGTGGCCCAGCTCGTGCAGGATCAGGTTGCGCCGGCGCGCCTCGATGTCCGCTCCCGGCGGGATGATGTCGTTGAGGTAGATGTACGCCGTCGTGATCTCGCCGGTGCACCCCTCGGGCACCGTGGCCGGAGGAAAGTTGCAGGCGGTCCCGGCGGCATCGTAGACGGTCGCGAACCCCCCGTCGCCGGGCTGGAAGAGGTAGCCGGGCAGGACCGGCGGCGCGCTGTCGCGGTAGCGGCGCACCCTGACCACGATGTTCGCGCCCGTGGCGCTGTCCTGGAACTGGAGATACGGCGTCGCGGCCGCGTACGTGGCGAGGGACCACTGGAGGGCCGGCGACCAGTCGGCGGACGGCCCGTATGAGTCGCCGCCCGTCTCATCGATCACGGCGACCCGCAGCGGCGCGCCGGAGCCTCGCACGTAGCCGGACGCGGGGTCGCCCTGGGCGGCGATGCTGGCGATGCAGCCGGCGGCGGCGACGAGGACAGCGATGCTGAGGGCGAGCAGGGCGCCCATACGGGCCGGCCGGCTCGCCGTGCGGAGCGACGACACGGGCGCTGCCTGGCGGGGCAGTGCGAGACGATGCTACGGGATGGGGAAGGGTCTCGTGCTTCCCGTCGATCCAAACGCCGGGCAGCGGCCGGCGTTGCATCGGGGCCGGGGGTCAGGGCGCCGGCGACGCGGCGGACGCCGGCGTGATGCCCGCGATGTAGCCGTCGATGTTCTCGGGCTTCGTGCTGGCGGCCGCGATGAAGAGCTTGATGCTGACCCGCGCGGGGCGGGGCCAGCGCAGGCGCGCGTAGATGGCGGCCAGATCGACGGAGACGTGCTGCCATGAGCCGGCGGGCACGTCGTAGACGTGGATGTGATGGCCCGTCGGCAGGCTGTAGTCCATGTCCCCCTGCCCCGTCGGCTGGAAGAGGAGCCAGAGCAGTCCATTGCGGTTGTCGTTGATTTCGACGCCGAACGCCGTCAACGGCCAGCCACCCTGCTCCGTCTTGTACGGAGCGTTGCTGAGCACCGTAAAGTCCATGGGTGCGGTGGGGAAGGCGATCTCCTGCACAAGCCCGGTGTGGCTCCAGCCGCCCGGGTCAGGCTTGCCCGCCTCGACGACGTGGAAGCGCGCCGCGTGGATGCCGAAGACGTTGACTTCTTCGATGCTGGTGTGGTCGGCGGCGCCAACATGGCTGTAGATCTGCCAGCCCGCGGGCGAGATCAGACCGGTCGTGAGGTCGCGCTGGCTCCACACGCGCAACCCGGGATTGACGATAGCGAGCGTGCGCGCCGGGATCTCGATAGGCGGCGAGAGAGCGTAGACGATGCTCGCGGCGTCGTTCACCTTGATACGGAACGGCTGGCCATCCGGTGGAGCGGCCGTCGCCTCAGGCGCTTTGATGTGATAGGTCGCGCTCTCGCCGGGCTTGAGCGTCAGCGGCCCGGAGGTGACCTCCCAGTAGTACGGGTAGGGGAGCCACGAGACGGAGAAGCGCGGGTGCATGTCGTACGCGCCGTTGTTGCGCACATCGACGACTGCCTGCGTCGTGGCGCCGATCTGCGCCGGGTCGGTTGTGCTGCGCACGACGACATCGGCCTTGAGCGCGTCGGGGCTCCCGCGCAGGGCGACCGCTGCGAGCACAACGCCGAGCAGCACGAGCGCGGCCGGCACGGCGAGCGCGCGCGGCGCCGGCCAGTGGAGCCTTCGCGGAGCTGGCATACCAACCACAGTGCCTTGGGACGCGACGAGTCGCAGGTCAGGCATCGCGGGGCACCTCCTGCAGCAGGAGGTCGTGGTCCTGCTCATCCTCCCACCAGGCGATGAGGCCCACGAGGACGACGGGGGTCCAGTAGACGTAGTAGTTTTGCAGGCTGCGGTATCCAAACCACATGATGACGGCGGGCGCCAGCCAGATGGCGTGCTTGAGCGTGCGGAAGTGCAGCCAGTAGGCGAGGAGCAGGACGCCGGAGACCCCGAAGGTGGCGACGCTGTAGAAGCTCTTCGGGAGGTCGACCAGTCCGGTCTGGGTCAGCAGCGAGATGCCGGAGCCGAACGGCACGAGCTGGGCGTTGAACGGGAGCATGACACCGTCGTACCAGCCCCGGAAGTCCCAGAGCATGAACGGCGCGTTCAGCGCGAGGAAGCCGGCGGCGGACACCGCGACGAAGCGCGCGATGGTCTGCGCGCGCCCTCGCAGCGACGGGTCCTCGCTCGTATGCCAGAGCCAGATGAGCAGGAACGGAGCCAGCAGCCAGGGCTGCTGCTTCGTGCCGGCGGAGAGTCCATACAGCAGCGCCGCCCAGCCGAGACGGCCCTTGTACAGGGCGATGGCCGTGGCCATCACGGGGAGCACCCAGATGAAGTCCATGACGCCGCCCGCCGTGAATTGCAGGAAGAGGTCCGGGTCGACCGCGAGCGGTAGCACGATTAGCGGACGCAGCGCGGAGGGTGCGCGCCACCAGAGCAGTGCAAGCACGGCGATCTCGAACGCTACGACGACCCAGCGGACGTCCTGCAGGCCGAAGTAGAGCGGCGGTACGAGGACGAGGACGCTGCCCGCAGGCCACGACATCAGCTCCGAGAGCGGCCGTCCGTGCGTGGTACTCGTGAGATAGGTGCTCGGGAGCCCGAACCGCTTCACCGACGCATCGATGAGGGCAGGATCGTTGATGGAGTACGGGTTGCGGCCGGCGATCAGTTGCTCGGCGGCGACGTGCGAGAACACGGCGTTGTCGGTGCCGTATACGGGATAGGCAATCTCGATCCGGACGTAGAACCAGGCGACGAGCACGAGGACGAGCGTGGCGGGGATGAGCAGCGCGGCACGCCGTACACGCTCGCCGGGCACGAGGGCCGCAGTGAGCGCCGCGAAGGCGGCGGCATAGTCGGCGAAGACGAGCGCGACCACCTCTCGGTGCGTGCCGATCTGGCCCTGCTGCCAGGTCTGCAGCGCCATCTCGAACGCGAAGACGCCCGTGGCAATGAACCCGAGCCGGAGGATGAGCTGGGCCCAACGCGCGTCGCGGCGCAACGCGGCAGGTTGGCGCGAGCGCTGCTGGACGAGCACCGGGAGGCGCTCGTCGCGCAGCGGTACGGGTGCTGCCACGGCCGCCATCGCGTCTCCTTACGCTGCCTGCTCGTCCGCCGCCACGTCGGCGGGCGCGGGCTCCAGCCGCCGGGGCAGGGGCGCGACACCGGAGATGCGCGGCGCGGCCACCGCGCGGGCATCGCCCGGTGCGGGGAACGCGAAGCGCGAGACGCCGGCGAAGTTCGTCATCAGGCCGCTCACCACGCCGAAGAAGCCGGCCGCCATCGTCGCCGCGCCGAAGTGGACGGCGGCGGTGAAGACCACGAGGCTCGCCGTAACGCCGAGCGCGCAGGCGACGTGGTAGCGGGCGGCTTCGAGCAGCGTGCGCAGCCGCCCGCGGCCGCGGCGGTCGCGCCAGGTGATCGAGCGGTTGAGCCAGAAGTTCGAGAGCACGGAGACCTCGACGCCCGCCGCCCAGCCGGCGTGCGGCGCCAGGCCCAGCCCGCTCGTCGCGAGCCAGAGCACCCCGAGGTTGACGGCCATGCCGGACGCGCCGATGAGGAGGAACTTCCACACGCGCGCGACCTCGGGCACTTCGAGAAAGATGCGCGCGGTGTGCTGCACGTACTGGCTACCGTGCTTGAGGGTGGCCTTGCTCTCGCCGGCGTTGCGCGGCTGGAAGCGGTACGGCACCTCGACGAGCTCGGTCCAGCGGCCGCGCACGAGCACCTCGGTGAGCATCTTGTAGCCGACCGGGCGCAGCTCGACGCCATCGATGACGTCGCGCCGGAGCAGGAAGAAGCCGCTGCCCGGGTCGCTGGCGTGGCGGAGGCGCTCGTAGAACAGCAGCTTCGACAGCCACTTGGAGCCGAGCGAGATGAGCCGCCGCGTGACGCCGGGCAGGCCATCGGCGCTGCCGCCCTTGCGGTAGCGGCTGGCGACGACGATATCGGCGTCGCATCGGCGCGCTTCGGCGAGCATCTCGGCGAGCTTCTCCGGCGGGTGCTGGAGGTCGCCGTCGATGACGGAGACGTACTCGCCGCG
Source organism: Chloroflexota bacterium (assembly GCA_021813085.1). Classification (GTDB taxonomy): domain Bacteria; phylum Chloroflexota; class Dehalococcoidia; order DSTF01; family JACRBR01; genus JADMII01. The sequence continues at coordinate 6,736 of JAKAMA010000032.1, forward strand.
GGCGGCGCGCAGTCCGCGCACGATGGCGGTCGTCAGGCCGCCGCTGCGCTCCCAGGTCTCGCGATGGATGAGCTTGATCGGGACATCCCGCTGCAGCCCCATGACGATGCGCGGCGTGTCGTCGGTGCTGTCATCGACAAAGATGATCTCGAAGTCGCTGCCCGCCAGCGCTGCGATCAGCCGGTCGACAAGCGCCTCGACGTTGTCCTGCTCGTTGAACGTCGGCACGACCACCGTCAGCAGCGGCGGCGTCGGGCCGGGGCGGAGCGCCGCCGGGAACGAGATCACGGGGCTCCGATCGTCGCGCTTCGCGGTCCGCGCGCCCATGAGATTCCCTTCTCTTCGCGGAGGAGAGGGACGAGCGCATCGCTCGCCCCTCTGCTCCGCCAGATGTACTCGCCGTCTGAGAAGGCCGGTGGCCGTTCCTCTAGCGCTGGCGCGCGTGTCGCCGCGTGGCGACACCGGCCGCCGCGAGGGCCAGGCCGCTGCCGGCCAGCATGAAGAAGACCGCGCTGTTGCCGCGCGACTGGCTCGGGCCGGTGCCCGAGTTCGGCAGCGCGCCCGGGGCGCCGCTCGCGCCCAACTGGCCACCGCTCGGGTTCACAGGCGCGCTCGGCGGCTGGATCGGCGATGCTGGCGGCGCGACCGGCGGGACGACGGGGTTGACGACGGGCGGCGTCGGCATCGGATTCACCGGCACGCTCTGGGCGCCCGCGGACATCGCACCGAACCCGAGCGCAACGGTCGCGAGCCCGGCGGCGACGGCCACGAGGGCGATTCTGAAGGCTGTCTGCATCAGTCGACTCCTTGGTAGTTCAGTTCTGCTGCCTGCCCCGGGGACACTCTGGCCCGGTCCCCTCTGACGATGATCGGCACGACGGCGGCGATGCTTACCCCGTCGAGTAAGAATCTTTCAGACGGGCGCGGGATCCGGGGGGTCGCACGCACCGGCACCCGCACTATGCCCCGATACGGTCGGCGCCAGGCATCGGCGGAACCCCTCGTCCCACGGCGCCCGCTTCCCCATTCGACGATCCGGCGCGCGGGATCACGAGACGGTGACGGTCGCCGTCTGCGTCGCCGCACCCTGCCACGAGAACCACGTCACGCCCTCCCGCACGAGGTCGTACACCAGGCAGTACGTCCCCGCCGTCGGCGGCACGACGATGCTCACCGTGAGCCCGCTCACGCTGCCGCCCGCCGCCACCGGCCCAGGCAGCGCCGTGCGCTGTCCGTCCCACGCCGCCGTCGTCGTCCCCGGGCAGGCGCCGTTCTGCCAGTGATACGCGAAGTTCACCGGGTTCGCGCCGCTGTTCGCCCACGCCAGCGTGCCGCTGTCCGTGAACGACACCGTCGGCGTCAGCGTCGCCCCGGCAGCCGCCGTCGAAGGCAGCGTGTTCGCCCCCCAGGTCACGCCGTACGCGGGCGCGAGCGCCAGCGCGGCGTTCACGCGGCCCCAGCCCGTGTTGTTGTCGAATCCGGGGGCGTCGACGTCGGTCGCCGTCGACTCGAGCGTGCTCACGATCGTGGCGTTGTTCGTGATGCCGGCCGAGGCCATCAGCGCGGCCACGCCGGCCACCTGTGGCGCGGCGAACGAGGTGCCCGAGCCGGTCCCGTAGCCGCCGGTGTACGCGGCGCACGCACACATGACGCTCGCGATGTTCTCGCCGGGCGCCGAGAGCGCGAGCTGCGGGCCAACGTTCGAGAAGGTGGAGCGCGTGCCTGCCTGCGAGAGCGAAGCGATCGCCATGACGTTCGGGAAGGCGGCCGGATAGAGGACGGGGCCGCCGTTGTCGTTGCCGGCGGCGGCGACGAGGACGACGCCGGCGTTCCAGGCGTTGTTCACGGCCGTCTGCAAGCCCGTGTCGGCGGTCGGGCCGCCGAAGCTCATGTTGATCACCTTGGCGCCGTGCGCGACGGCCCAGTCGATGCCCTCGGCGGCGTGGAACATATCGCCGCTGCCCGTGGCGTCGAGCACCTTGACGGGCATGATGGCGCAGGTCCAGCAGACCCCCGCGATGCCGGTGCCGTTGTTCGCCGCGGCGCCGATGATGCCGGCGACGAAGGTGCCGTGGAAGTTGTCGTCGGCCGTGTTCGTGTTGTTGGCGATGAAGTTGTAGCCGGCGACCGTCCGGACGGCGAGGTCCGGCTGGGTGGCATCGACGCCGGTGTCGAGCACGGCGACGATCACGCTCGCGCTGCCGGTCGTGCGGTCCCAGGCGGCCGGCATGCCGATCTGCGGCAGGTTCCACTGGTTCGACGCGTAGAGCGGGTCGGTGGGCGTGATCGTGGCGTGCACCGTGGTGTTCGGCTCCGCGAACTGGACATCGGGTTCGGCGCGCAGGCGCGCGACGGCGGCAGCGACCGACTCGCCGGCCGCCGGATGCAGGAGCACGAGCCCCGAGCCGTGGGTGACGTCCTGCACCGCGGTCCGGGCGCGGCCGATTGCGGCGGCCACGCCGGTCAGCGACGTGCCGGGCCGGAAGCGCACGATGACGTCGCCCGTCTGCCGGGACGCATGCGCCCCGGACTGCGCGGACGCCGACGGCAGGCGCCCACCAGCGGCGATGAACAGCGCCACGGCACAGACCGCGGCGGCGTAACTGAGCCTGAACAGCATGACCCCTCCCCCAACTCGCGAAGGGCGTCAGATCACGTCTGCACCCCTCATGTAAGTGTCGGCGTCGGGGGACGGGCCTTGAGCGATCGGGGCGGTGCCGGCCGGATATCGGCGATTCTTCCTGCGGGGACCGGCGCGCCGCCGATCAGGCGGCGCGCAGCCCGGCCGGGACGCGGGGGTGCCCGCTGAGGGCCGCGAAGCGCTCCTCGTAGAGGCGGACGGCGGCCTCGGCCGGCCAGCGCTGGAGCGTGTATTCGGCGAATTCGGCGCCAATGTAGTGCCGCTGGCGGGCCGGCAGCGCCAGGTACTGGTCGAGGCTGGCGCGGAACCCGAATCCGTCGCCCTGGCGCACCGTGAAGGCGTTGCCCTCGTGCGCCAGCACCGGCGCGCCGTCGTCGGCGGCGATGACGGTCGTGCCAGAAGCCGCAAACGCGAGCCGGAGCAGGCCGTCGGCCTCCGGCGCATCGGCGGCCAGCTTCCACGGGACGAGGAAGGCGTCCGCGCAGCGAGCGACGGCGGCGAGCAGGTCGTCGCCGAACGGAGCGAAGTGGATCAGTGGTGGCGCCGGCCAGCCCGCCAGCGAACGCAGGCGGCGCGCCAGCCGCCGGTCCGGCACGCCGAAGACGAGCAGCGCGACGCCGGCGCCGAGCATCGGCAGCACGGACTGGCGGAAGCTGCACCATGCGGCATCATCTTCAGTCCACGGCAGCGCGATCAGCGGGCGGTCCGCTTCGACGGCGGCGCAGGTGCGCGCCACCGCCGCCATGGCGTGCGCGGACGGCGCAGCGGGCGCGCGGGCGACGAGGGGGAGCGGCGTCACCGGCACGCACCTGGTCCGCAGCCTGAGCGCTGCCTCTCCGGCGCCACCGAAGACGAAGGCCGCGTCCAGCGCGTCGAGCGCCGCAAACATCCGCTCGGCGGCGGGGCCGGTGAGCGACAGGTCCCGCGGGCTGACATCGACGGACACGGGCACGCGGGCATGACGCCGGAGCCAGCGGCCAAGCGGCGCCAGGCGGGCATCCGTGAGGTGCACCGCAACGCGCTGGCCCCGCCTCGCCCGTGTGCGCAGCCGGCGCGCGACGAGCGGCGGCAGGGCGAAGCCGGCGTGTCCGGGCAGCCATCCGGGCATCCGCCGCCCCTTTGGCCGCGCGGCCGCGGCGACGGGGCCGCGGGGGGCGCCGAGCGTGCATACGTGCGCGTACGCGTCTTCCTCGTGCATCTCACGGCGGAGCATGGGAGGAGCATGGCGCCCGCACGCGGGAGGGGACTATCAGGCGTTTCCCGACACCTGGGCGGGCAGATGCCCGCGAATCGCTGATCCGCCGTCGCCGCCGCCCTCTCGCGCGTCGATACTTCGACCGAAGGCAGGAGGAGGCATGACGCTCCAGGCGCCATCGGCGCATGACAGGAACCTGCCCGGGCTGGCAAGCCTGAACCTGCCGCCGATGTTCATCAGCGAGCACTGTCTGCGCACGCTGTTCTATCACGGTCCGCTGTCGCCGGTCGAGCTGGCGGCGCACTGGCGCGTGCCCCAGGACGTCGCGGTCGAGGTCATCGAGTCGATGAAGGGCGCCGGCCTGGTGGAGCCCGATGCCGGCCAGACGACGTTCGAGCGCCACGCGCGTGTGCGCATGACGACGGCCGGACAGGCGCAGGTGGCCCAGGCGCGGCAGCGGACATGGTACGCCGGGCCCATGCCCGTCTCGGCCGGGGCATTCGCCGATGGCGTCGCGGCGATGGCGCCGGCACCGCCCGACGCCGCAACGCTGCGGGCGGCCCTGGGGGAGCTCTCCATCGACGAGAGTCAGGCGGACGAACTGGGACAGGCGGCTTCAGGGAGCGATGTCGTGCTGGTGACAGGGGCGGCGCCGGACGAACAGGCCGCGGTTGCGCAGGCGGTCGGGAGTGCCCTCCCCGGCGAGACCTCGCTTCCCTTCGCGATCTTCGCAGCCGGCGCGGTGCTGCGCTTGTTCGACCCGCAGCGGCACCATCTGGCGCCGAGCGACGCGGCGCACGACGACGCACTCGACGTGATGCGGCAGCACAGGGACGCTGCGTCGCCGTGGATCGCGGTACGGCGCCCCGTCGTGACCCTCGCGGGTGGCGTCCGGGCTTCCGACGTCACGCCCGCCTACGACGAGGATGCGCGATTCTACCTGGCGCCGCCGCCGTTGAGCGCGTTCGGGGGCCTGCTCGCCGTCTTCGACGCCGACGCCGATCCGGTGCAGCTCGCCGAACTGGCACGGCTGTGGCTGCTGCCGGGCAAGCAGGGCATCGGCGTCGTCCTGGTGCGCAGCGGGGAGCGCATCGAGGTGCCGTGGCGGGCGACTACCCTGGTCTTCGCGACGGACGTCGAGGCGCTTGGCGCCGCAGGCGCGGCGGCGCCGTACCGGGTCGATATCGCGGCGCTGGGGCCAGCGGCGCTGCGCGGCGTGCTGAGTACGCGCCTCCGCGCGCTGGCGCCCGGCGAGGGCTTCATCGAACGCCTGGCGGAGGCCCTGGCCGACGCGGGGGTAGAGACGCGCGTGGCGGCAGCGCGGGCCGCGCGCTACCTGCTCGACCTCGCGGCCTACGAGGGCGCTCCCCACGGCCTCGACACGGCGGTCGGACGGGCCGTCGCCTATGCGGAAGGCGCACCACAGCGGCCGGCCGCCGGCGCCAGGCGGCCACGGCGCGCGGCGTAGCAGGCGGGGCCTATTCGCTGCCAGCGGCAGGATGCATGGTGCGGAAGTAGTCCTGCACGATGGCGGCGGCAGCGGCGCGGGCGTAGCCGACGGTGAGCTGGCGCTCCAGGTCCTGGGCGTCGACCCAGACCTTCCGCTGGCCCATCGGGCGGTGGTAGACGCCCTCGATCTCCCGTACGGCAAGGCCGTCAGGGTCCAGCTCGTAGCGGATCGAGCGGCCGGACGGGCGGATGCAGAACATCGCGCGGGGCTGGACGCCGCCGAGCTGACACTCGATGAGGCAGGCGACCCCCTGTTCGTGGGCGAAGTCAACCACATCACGGAACGCCGGCTCAACGACCGTCTGGATCATGCGGCGAAACGTCTGCGCG
>JAKAMA010000370.1 GCA_021813085.1 Chloroflexota bacterium
GCCGGCGTCGCCGAAGACGTCGCGCAGCAACTCCGAAGCGCCGTTCGCGACGGCCGGCTGGTCGCCAAAGCCCCCGGCGGACGCCACGAACACGGTCAGCTTCACGACCCGCACCACGTGGTCGAGCGAGCCGGCGGCCTGCCGGACGACGGCGAGCGCCGAGATCGCGCAGCCGCGGGCAGCCTCGCGCCCGTGCTCGACATCCACCTCGCGCCCCAGCTTGCCCGGGTGCAGCACACGGCCATCCTCGGTGGCGATCTGGCCGGAGACGAAGACGAGGTCGCCGCTGCGTACCCAGGGGGCATAGGCCCAGCGCGGCTTCGGCACGTCCGGCAGGATGATGCCCAACTCGGCGACTCGATGTTCGGGCGTCATGGCCAATCCCTCCCGGGTGCGATGGTGTAGCCCGCTACGGGAGGGAAGGCGCCCGTCCCGGGGCCCCGGCGGGGACAGACAACTGTTCGCACTCGTTTAACAACTTTCCCAAAGGTGCTTAACGCCGGGGGCGTATGATGTGGACAAACCCAAGCCAGCGGCGCCGTGACGATGCTCCCCCCTTCACGGCGCCGTTTGCTGTCTCCTTCATCCCGGCTGACATCACGAGCGGCGCGGGGCGGGCGCCTCACCGCCCGGGCGCGGTCTGCGGCATGATGATGCCGACGATGCGCGCGCGGCTCACCCAGCCCGTCAGCCGGCCATCCTCGACGATCGGCACCTGCGTTTGCTGGGCTGCTTCCATCTGTTCGAGCACGGACGCGAGGTCGGCGTCCGGAGACGCGGTGACGATCGCGGCGGCGGGCTGCATCGCGACGCCGGCGCGCACGCCGGGCCAGCGGTCGCGGGGCACGCGCGCGAGCTCGACGTCGGTGACCATGCCGGTGACCCGCTCGTCGCCATCGACGACGAAGGCGCAGAGGCCGTACCGCGGCTGGTAGTAGCGGCTCATCGTCTGCAGCAGGTCCAGGTCGGGGTCGATGCGGGGCAGCACGGTCTGCATGACGCTCGACGCAGGGTGCGCACGGAGGTCATCGAGGAGGCGCGTGCGCGTCCAGGACGCGCGGGCCGCGTTGTCGATGAAGAGCCCGACGAGGATGAACCAGACGCCGCTAAACGGGTCGAACCACGGAATGACGCGGACGAGGACGAGCATGCCGGCGGCGATCAGTGCGTAGCCGAGCCCGCGGCCGACGTACGAGGCCCACTGCGTTGCTTTGCGGAAGTTGCCGGTGATGCCCCAGAGCGCGGAGCGCAGCACGCGGCCGCCATCGAGCGGGAAGCCGGGCGCCATGTTGACGATGGCGAGCGAGAGGTTCATGACGAAGAGCCACTGCCACATCACCTGCGTGCGGTTGTCGCGCAGTCCGGGCGCGTACGCCAGCCCGAGGAAGATGCCGGCGAGCGCGACGCTGGTCAGCGGCCCCGCGATCGCCATCACGAACTCGATGAGCGGGCGGCGCGCGTCGCGCGTGATCTGCGAGACGCCTCCGAGCATAAAGAGCGTGATCGCGCGCACGGGGATGCCGCTCCGGCGCGCGATCAGGCTGTGCGCCAGCTCGTGGATGATGATCGAGGCGAAGAAGAAGATGCCGCTGACGGCGGCGAGCGTCCAGTAGAACCAGAGCGGCTGGCCGTCGAGGACGCTCGGGTACACGGCCGTGCCCAGCAAAAAGACGAACAGCGAGAGCGTGATCAGCCAGGAGGCGTTGACCTCGATGGGTACACCGAAGAGCGCGCCGACGCGGACGCTGCCTCGAAACATCTGACCTCCGCCACCTGCGGGCCCGGGGACGAGGTCAGTCTAACGCATCGGGGGCATACTGGATGTTAGATGTTGGAGGTTGGAGGTCCCACGTGGCGCGGCTCCTGCCGATCCAGGTTGATGACGCACGACGCTGGACGGGACGGCATCGAAGGGATGGACGGAAGGGGCACAAGGCCTTGTGCCCCTACGCGGCATGCCCGCGCCTTCCCACATCCGGCAGCCACCATCTACCATCCAAGACCATACGTCGCGAGGCGGGCACTCTGACAAGCGCAAGGAGCGAGCGATGCAGGAAGAGCAGGGCCCCGTCCGGGCGCCGGAGTTCCCCTCGGACGTGACGTGGTTGCAGGGCGGCCCGCTGCGGATGGCGGACCAGCGGGGCAAGGTGGTGCTCATCGACTTCTGGGACTACACCTGCGTGAACTGCCTGCACACGCTGCCATACGTCAAGGAGTGGTACCGGCGCTACCACTCGCTGGGGCTCGTGGTCGTCGGCGTGCACGCGCCGGAGTTCTCGTTCGCGCGGGAGGGCGGCAACGTGCTGCGGGCGGTGCGCGAGCAGGACATCCAGTATCCGGTCGCGCTGGACAACGAGTACGCGATCTGGCAGGCGTACGCGAACCGCTACTGGCCGGCGAAGTACCTCATCGACGGGAACGGCTACCTGCGCTACTACCGCCCCGGCGAGGGTGGGTACGGGGAGACGGAGGGCGCAATCCAGGAGCTGCTGCGCGAGCAGTTCCGGGAGATCCTGCTGCCCGGCCTGATGGAGCCGGTGCGCGAGGAGGACCGCGCGGACGCCGTGTGCTATCGCGTGACGCCGGAGCTGTACCTGGGCTACCAGCGCGGGCTGATCGGCAACGTGGCGGGCGTGACGCCCGATGCCGCCGCCAGCTATCGGGACCCGGGCAAGCACATCGACGGGTGCGCGTACCTCGAAGGCGACTGGCTGCTGGCGGGAGAGTACCTGGCGCGGCCGGCGGGCGCGGGCGGTGAGAGCCGGCTCGTGGTGCCGTACATGGCGAAGGAAGTGAACC
>JAKAMA010000371.1 GCA_021813085.1 Chloroflexota bacterium
CTCATGGCAGTTCTGGCACAAGTTGGCGCCAAGTGGCAGCTTGACGAACTTCCCGTAGCCGGCCTCGTGCGGGTCGTGGCAGCGGTCGCAGTCCTGCCCCTTGACCCCGGGCTTTGTCAGGTGCTGGGGACGCCCCGCATCGAAGGCGTAGGTACCGACGGTGGTGACCGTCCCGTCGTGACAGCTAAAGCAGAGCGTCTTCAGTCCGGAGAATCGCCCGACGTCGTTTGGCGAGCGCGCCCAGAGCAACGCGCCCTGGGTGTCGCGCGGCACGTGGCAGTAGGTGCACGGCGAGACCCCCGGCGATGATACGTCGTGCTTCGTGCCGGCGACCTCCTTCGTCTTGCCCAGCACGGCGCCGGCAGAAGCGATGAGCACAGCCGCAACGGCGATGGCGGCGGCCAGGCGGAGCCTGTTCGTACTCATCGCTGCCACGCCTCCCGAGCCCGCGGCTCCTCACGACGCCGAAGTCCGTGCCCCGGCCGTCGGGCGCCGGCACCGCCAAGCCGGCGCAGCGCGCGGACGGCGAGCAGCGCCGGGCGCACGGCGACGAGTCGCGACCGCACGGCGCACTCACCCACTCCATCGTAGGCAGTACACCTCCCGGCCCGCACATGCCCCCGGGTAGATGTTCGTTAGGTATCGGTGGGCTGCCCGCGCCGAAGCGAAGGCACGCAAGCGGCTATCCTCGCCGCCGCCTGAGGGCCACCACCCCCGCGAGCCCGCCGGCCAGCAGGAGCGCCGCCACGGCGACACTGAACGCCGCGCCGGTGCGCGCCGAGCCGCCGCCCGTGCCAGGCAGCCGGATGGGTCCCCGGGCCGCGGCGAGCACGGTGCTGACCGGCGTTGTCGTCCCGCCGGGCGTGGGCGAGCGCGCGGGGGCCGTGGCTGTTGCCGTGGGCGTGGCCGTCGCGGCCGGGACGATGACCGCTGCCGCCCCGGAGGTCGCGGTGGCCGTGACCGTGCGTGTCGCGCTCGGCGACGGCGCGGCGGTCGCGGTGGCGGTGCGCGTGAGAGTCGGTGACGCCGTGGCGGTCGCGGTACGCGTGGCCGTGTGTGTGGCAATGGGCGAGGGCGTGGTGGTGGCCGTCGGGCTCGCGGTCGCGGTCGCCACGCTGGTTGCGGTTGCCGTCAGGCTCGCGGTCGCGGTCGCCACGCTGGTTGCGGTCGCGGTCGGGCTTGCGGTCGCGGTCGCCGTCGCCACCGCGGTCGCCGTCGCGGTCGGGCTCGCGGTCGCCGTCGCCACGGCGGTGGCGGTGGCCGTCGGCGTGACGGTCGCCGTCGCCACGGCGGTTGCGGTCGCCGTCTGCGTAGCGGTGCCGGTGCTCGTGGCGGTCGCGCCGGGCGACGGCGTGGGCGTCGGTGCGGGCGCACTCGAGCAGGTGCGGCTGTAAAAGGTGTCGACGCCCAGCCCCGGGATCAGCTCCTGCCACAAGACATGGAGCGCGCCGGCCTGCGCGCTGAACCTCTCCGAGAACGTCAGGTTGTCGTTTGGCTGCGCCGGCCGCACGAACGTCGCCCCGCCGTCGGTGCTGACGCTCACCATGACCGTGCTGCCGCCCGACCACCACGCGAGGTAGACGGACCCATCGCTCACCATCACCCGTGCCGCGCGATCCCCGGGGCCCGCCGGGTCGAACGGGGCGCCGAAGCTGGCGCCGCTGTCGTGGCTGGCGGCGACGAACAATGAAGTGCCTACCTGCCTCGTCCAGGCGGCGTACACGTCGGCGCCGGAGGCCGCGACCGACGCGGCGAACCCGCCGTCCTCGCTGTTGAGCTTGACGCGGGGGCCGAAGCTCGCGCCCCCGTCGCTGCTCTTGCGCAGGACGATACCGCCCGGGGAGAGCAGGCTCTCCCAGACCACGTACACGTCTCGCCCGGATACCGCCATCGCCGGGCGTAGCGAATACGGATCCCCTCCCAGGTCGATGGGCTCCGAGAACGTTGCGCCGCGGTCCGCGCTGCGCCGGAAGTACACGCGGTACTGACCGTTGTAGCCATTGTCCCAGAGGAGGTACAGGTCGTCGCCCGACGCCTGGAACGCGAAGGGGCTGTACGCTCCGTTGTATCCGGGCTGGGCCGTCACCTTCACAAGCGGACCAAATGTGGCCCCGGCGTCGCTGCTCACCCGCAGATAACTGACGTAGCTGTACGGGACCTGGCTCATGAACAACGCGTAGACGGTGTCGCCGGAGACCGTAAGGCCCGTGCTGCCGAAATAATCCACGCCTGGCATGCCCGTGACCGTCGGCGGGCCGAACGTCGCGCCGAAGTCCCTGCTGACCGCGAGATGCCCCTGATTGGCCTTTGTCCAGGCGACATACACGTTCGCGCCCTCGGCGGCGACCGACGCCACATTCTGCGCGCTGTCGAGCACGACCTTCGGCCCGAAGGTGGCGCCACCGTCGGAGCTGGCGCGAAACACGAGGCCCTGGTCCTCGCCCCACGCGGTGTAGACGTGGTCGCCGAGGATGGCAATCTGTTGCGGCGATGCCGACCTGTGCGGCGCGTCGCTCAGGTTGACCGGCGTCGTGAGGCAGACGCCCGGCTGCGGGAGGGGCGGCGCCAGGGCGCGGTCGCGGAGGAAAACGCCGCCCGCGCCGTTGGACTGCTTCGCGGTGAACGTGATGAAACGCCCGTCGCCACTGATGCCCGGCCGGTCCGGCGAAGGCTGGGCGCTGCCGTCGTCGCCGACGCTGCCGCGCTCCGTCCCGGCCGTCGGGAGGTTGTGGATGTATACGTAGCCCGTACGCGGCGCGCTGTCACGGACGAGCGCCGCCGGCGACCAGAAGGAGAAGG
>JAKAMA010000033.1 GCA_021813085.1 Chloroflexota bacterium
ACGGTGATCGCTTCGACCATCATCGAGTTGGCGAGCGCGCCGCCGTCGAGGCCGCGGACGCCCTCGATCTGCTCCGCGAGCCGCATCACCGCCTGCTTCGCCGCGGCGTCGTCCGCGCAGACGACGACATCGGCCTCCACCGGGCGGTCGCCGAGCAGCTTCTTCGCGCTCAGGTTCTGGAAGGCGCCGACGACGCGCGCCCGCGGCAGCAGCGCCTGCTGCTCCTGCGCCGCCGAGCCCGCTGGCACGGCGAGCAGCGCGGCGCCGCCATCGGCGAAGGCCATCGGCACGACGGTGCTCACGACGATCTTGCCGGCCAGCGCGTCCGCCAGCGCCGGCAGCGTGCCCGCGAGCGCGGCGTAGGGCGTGGTGACGAGGACGATCTCGCCGTCGCGCGCGGCGTCGGCGTTCGCCGCCCCCTCGATGCGCAGCGCCGCACCCTTCGTACGCAGCTCATCGGCGGCGGCCTGCGCCTTCTCCGCCGCGCGCGAGCCGATGATGCACGTGTGTCCCGCCTTCGCGAAGCGGTACGCGAGCCCCATGCCCTCGTCGCCCGTGCCGCCGATGAAGCCGATCCTCATACGCGGCCCGTCCGCCCAGCCCGGCACTGGATGGTGGATGATGGAGGGTGGAGAGCTCGCATCTCTGCTGTCTGTTGCCTGCTGTCTGTTGTCTTCTCTGTTCTCTGTTGTCGTCGTTGTTCGTTGTTCTCGCCGCGCCCTACGCCATCTCCGTCCCGCCGTTCACGTTGAGGGCGATGCCGGTGATGTTGTCCGCCCTGCACAGGAACACCGCAGCCTGGCCCATGTCTTCGACGGTCTGCGGGCGGCCCATCGGCACCTGGGTCTTGATGAACCCCTCGAACGCCTCGTCCGCCGAGACGCCGGCCATCGCGCCGATCGCCGGCGACAGCACCTCGCGCCACATGTAGGTGTTCACCTCGCCCGGGCAGATCGCGTTCACCGTCACGTCGAACGGCGCCATCTCGTGCGCCAGCGCCTGCGTGAAGCCGATGATGCCAAACTTCGTCGCGCTGTAGCACGACGAGCCGCCGCGCCCCTTCTTCCCCGCAATCGACGAGAGGTTGATGATGCGGCCGCTGCGCTGCTGCATCAGGTGCGGCCCCACCGCCTTCGAGCAGAGGAACGTCCCCTTCAGGTTGACGTCCATCACGCGGTCCCAGTCCTCCTCCGCGAACGCGACGACGGGGCCGATGGCGATGACGCCCGCGTTGTTGACGAGGATGTCCACCCGCCCCCACTTCGCGCGCGCCGCCTCGACCATCGCCTGCGCCTGCGCGAAGTCGCGCACGTCGACATCGACGGCGAGGGCGTCGCCGCCGAGGCGCTCGATCTCGGCGATCGTCTCCTGGCGGTCGGCATCGGTCGCGGGCAGGTCGGCGACGGCGACGCGTGCGCCTTCCTCCGCCAGCGCGCAGGCGATGCCGCGGCCGATGCCGCGGGCGCCGCCCGTGACGATCGCGACGGCATTCTTCAGTTCCACGTGAGGCTCCGTTTCCGAACAGAGTCAGGGGTCCAGAGGGATTGTGCGGTATCGCCGGGCTTCAGCCAACCGCGCGGGCCCGCCACCTGCCCTCCGTCGGCGTCCGGCTCCGTCGTGTGTCCTGTGTCGTCTGTTCTTGCCAGCCATGGCGGAGAGGGTGGGATTCGAACCCACGGTACGCTTGCGCGCACACACGCTTTCCAGGCGTGCCTGATCGGCCACTCCAGCACCTCTCCGCGCGCGGCCACCGACAAGACAACGGCCCCCGCCCGCGGACGGGGACCGTGAGGACTCATGTGGCGGAGAGGGTGGGATTCGAACCCACGAGGCTCATCACCTACCGCTTTTCGAGAGCGGCACCATCAACCACTCGGACACCTCTCCGTCGGCGCCCACCGCGTGAGTATAACATCGGCGCGAGGATGTCCCGCGCCGTCCATCCCCCGCCCTCCCGCGTCCGGCCTCTGCGCGCATCCATGCTCAAGGCAGATATCCATGCCGCGGGGCGGCACCCTCGCGGATGAACATGCGCGCACACTCGTGGCCCGGGCTGTTCCCATACGGGCCGTACGGCAGCCCGCGCGGGGGTTGCCCGCCCGCTCGCAGCGAACCCGTCTGTCCCACCTCTACCGTCCATCTTCCAGCGTCCGATCGGCGCGCCCACCATGCCTCGCCTTAACTTAGTTACACCGCAACCTTTCCATCGAAGTATTCGCTGACCGCGATGATCGCACGGCACGGCGACAGGGGCCGTCGCGACGCGACCGGCGAGGTGTGGGGCCGGCCCCTCAGGCTGGTTGACCGCGAAGCACCGGCGGATCCTGATTGCGCCGATGCCGCGTTCGGTCGCCGGGCGTCGGGACGCCCAGGACGCGCGATGCGGCGCTCGGCCGCGACAGTCCTTGTCGCCACGAGGCCGTATTCTGACCCGGGCGGCGGGCTGCACGTGAGCGTCGTTCTCGCTCGACGACTTGGACGCGAAGCACCGACACAGGCCCGCCCACCTGAGGTCGCACGTTGAACATCCTCTTCATCCGGGTCGCAGCGGACCAGAGCTCGGGAGGCGGCTACTGGAACGGACCGGTGGACGGCCGGACCAACGAGTTCGCGTACGTCGCGATCCCGGAGCAGGTCGAGACGCACGCGGGGCTGGAGAAGCCGTACGAGACGCTCGCGCCGGCGCTCGCCCGTTTCGGGGTGAGCCTGCCGGGCCACCTGCGTGCCGGTCACATGCACCTCGACCCCGATTTCGATCACCTGACGTACGGCGACTCCGGCCGCAAGGCCGCACAGATCCGCAGCACACTGGGGCAGGGCGACTACGCGGTCTTCTACGCCGGCCTCAAGGACGTTCGGGGCGGCGCCGGCCTCGTCTACGCGATCATCGGTCTGCTCGAAGTCCATCAGGTCGTCCGCGCGACGAGCATCCCCCCGGAAGATCGCGACGTCAACGCCCACGCGCGGCGGGTGCTGCGCCCGGGCGCTGAGGACGTGATCGTGCGAGGCCGGCCGGGCGCGTCGGGCCGCCTGGCGCGCTGCCTGCCGATCGGCGACTATCGGGACCGCGCGTACCGGGTGCGGCGGGATCTGCTCGAGGAGTGGGGGGAGCTCACGGCCAATGACGGCTACTTGCAGCGCAGCGCGAGGATGCCTCTCCTCGTCGAGCCGCTGCGCTTCCTGGACTGGTTCCGTCGGCAATCGCCGACGCTGCTGCAACGGAACAACTGAGAGGGGGCGTCATGTCGAAGATCTACTACTACAAAATGACCGTGGACAATGGCGGCGCGCCCGCCGTGCAGGACAGGCTGCTCTCGCTCGCGATCTGCAAGCCGGAGATCCGGCGCTGCGCGCAGCCGGGCGACTGGGTGATGGGTTTCGGCGCGAATTCGTTCGAGTTCGGCGGGAGGCGCATCGCCGGCAATCCGCTCGTGTACATGGCGCGCATCACCGGCCGGAAGCCCGACGGCGCCTATTACTCCGAATCCCGGTACCTGCACCGGCCCGACTGCATCTATGAGCGGCTGGACGGCCGGTTCCGGCTGCGCAGCGGCGCCCGCTATCACCTCGACCCCGTAAACCTGCCGCACGACGTCGGCGAACCGCCCGCCTACCCGAAGGCGACGGTTCTGCTCAGCGACGACTTTCGGTATTTCGCAAGCGGCGGGACGACGGAGTACCGCCGCCGGTTCCCGGACTTGACCGAGATCGTGGCCGGGATCGGGCGGGGGCACCGCGTGGCGCACCCCGGAACAGCGGCGTTCGAGCGTCTTCGACGGCTGCAGCAGTCGTACTGGCGCGAGGCGCAGGACGCCGTCGCCGAGCCGGATGCCGCGGCACCGCCGGCCCGGACGGGACCTCCCGGCGGGCCAAGCGCCGCGGCCAGGACGACCCGATCTCGGAGGAAGTGCTAGCACGCCGATGACGCGCAGATCGATTCCCATGTTGTCGAAGAGCCGCTTCACGGCGGGCCTGCAGTGCCCCGGCAGGCTGTACCGGACGCGCGACGAGCGGCAGCTCGCGACGCCTCTGGACGCCGCGCCCGTGCGGCTCATCGTGCGCCGGGTGCGGCCCACCCCGGGCTCCCAGCTCGCGCTCTTCGCGACGTACGGCTACCACGCCTTCATCACCGACCGCGACGGCGACACGCGCACGCTGGAGGCCGACCATCGGCGCCACGCCGAGATCGAGAACGCGATCCGCGACCTCAAGTACGGAGTGGGCCTCAACCATCTCCCGTCCGGGAAGTTCGGCGCCAACGGCGCCTGGCTCGCGGTCCAGGTGCTCGCCCACAACCTCGCCCGCTGGACGGCCCGCGTCGGCCTCGGGGCGGGGATCGTTACGACGAAGACGTTGCGCCGGCGGCTGTTCAGCCTCCCCGGCCGGCTGACGCGCTCCGCCCGCCGGGTCACTCTGCATCTCCCGGCAGGTTGGCCGTGGGCGGTGGGCTTCGCCGCAGCGCTCAAGAGGCCGCGGGCGCTCCCGCCTCCGCTTCCCGCCTGACTGCGGTCGCACGGCCCTCCGCCGTCCGCGGCCTGGCGCCGGCCTGTCCGCCGACTGGCCGCCGGGCGTCCAGAGCGTCTCGCCGACCGTCATCGGCCCACCGTCCGCGCTTCCTCGACCCTGCCGCGGCGTCCGCGTCGCCTCGTCCGCCGGACGGACCCTGCGAATGGGCCTCCGCGCGCCGTCAGACGATCAGCATCGGTGGATTCGGACTAGATATTGCTGCGGCTCTGGCCGCCATCGACGTTCAGGCAGGCGCCCGTCACCCAGCCCGCCTTCGGCGAGCAGAGGAACGCGACAACATGCGCCACCTCCTCGACGGTGCCGAAGCGCCCCATCGCGATCTGCTGCTCGACGAAGCGCGCCATGCCTTCCGGGTCGGCCTCGGCCCGCCGATCCCAGGAGCCGCCTGGGAAGCGGATCGAGCCCGGCGCCACGGAGTTGACGCGGATGTTGTCGCGCGCCAGCGCCAACGCGGCGTTCTTCGCGTGGCTGATCATCGCCGCCTTCATCGCGTTGTAGGGAAGGCCGCCCCCCGCCTCGCGCCCGTAGATCGATGCGATGTGCACGATCGCGCCACCGCCCTGCGCGCGCATGTGCGGCACCACGGCGCGCGTCGCCCGCACGGCTGCCTCGATGTTCGCGCGGTACGCGCTCTCCCAGCCGGCGTCGTCGTCGGGGAACGAGCCGCCGGCGTTGTTCACCAGGATGTCGATCCGGCCCAGCCGTCCCGCCGTCTCCCGCACCATCTGCTCGACATCCGCCGCCCTCGTCACGTCGGCGACGATCGCCGCGGCGCGCACGCCGAGGGCCGCGATCTCGCGCTCGGCCTCGCGCAGCCGCTCCTCGCCGCGCGCGACGACGGCGACGCCGCAGCGCTCCGCCGCCAGCGCGAGCGCGATCGCCCGCCCGATGCCGCGCGAGCCGCCGGTGACGAGCGCGACCCTGCCGTCCAGCTCCAGGTCCATCGCGGAAATGCTATCCGCGGACGCCGCGCTAGCGACAGCCGGTCAGACCACGATCCCGCGGCGTGCGGCCACCCAGTCCCCACTCGTAGCGCGGGCTTGCCAGCCCGCGCCGGTCGCGCGCCGCCCGCACAAACCAGCCCCAGCCCCCAGTCCCCAGCACCCAGTCCCCAGTACCCAGTCCCCAGTACCCAGCCCATCACCCCGCCATGAACGCGATGATCTCCGCGTTCACGCGCTCCGGCGCCTCGCGCATCATGAAGTGTCCAACGCCCTCGACCTTCTTCAGCGTGAGGTTGGAGAAGAACTCCGGCAGCCTGTCCGACCACGCGTACGGCAGGATCGCGTCGCCGTCGCCCCACAGCACGGTCGTCGGCGTCCTCACCGTCAGGTCGCCCGACGTCTGCATGCCGCCGCGCAGCGCCGCGCGGTAGCAGTTGAAGCCGCCGCGCAGCGCGCCCGGCTGCGAGTAGGCTTCGACGTACTCCGCGATCTCCTCGTCGGTCCAGAGATCCTTCTTCGCGCTCCACGCCGAGAGGAAGTGGCGCAGGTAGATCTCCGTCGCCTTCCGGCTCGATCCGACCAGATCCTCGGCCCACGGCTGCTGGTGGAAGATCTGGTACCAGGTGTGGAAGACGTGGGGCAGATCGAACCAGCGCGCGCCGATGCCGGGGTAGGGCGGGTCGAAGAGCATCAGCTTCTCGAGCCGCTCCGGATACATCCGCGCGAAGCGCTGCGTCCACACCGCACCGAAGTCGTGCGAGACGATGCGCACGCGCCCGAAGCCCAAGCCATCGATCAGCGCGCGGATGTCCTCGGCGAACTGCGTGTCGCTGTACCCCACCTCCGGTGGGAGGTCGGGCTTGTCGGAGTACGCGTAGCCGCGCATGTCCGGCACGATCACGTCGAAGCGCCCGGACAACGGGCCGATGTTCAGGTGCCACTCGTACCAGAACCCGGGCCAGCCGTGGATCAGCAGCAGCGGCTCACCGCGCCCCTGCCGCACGTAGTGCAGCCTGATGCCGTTGACCGTCGCGTACTCGCCGGGGATCTGGCCCGCCATCGAAGCACCTCCTCGTGAGGAAGAGCATACGCGGGCTTCGGCGTACGCAGTAGCGATGACGGGGCGCCCGCGCTACACCGTGTCGGGGTGCGCTTCGTGGATACACAGGCCACCGCGGCACGACAAGTGGCGTGCGTGCCGCTGTTCGGATCCGCCCGCGATGCCAACGGTATCACGTTCGACACTTGTGGTATCGAAGTTGATACCCCGCTCAGGCGCGCACCACGATGTTCAGCAGCCGGTTCGGCACGTAGATCACCCGCACGACCTCCTTGCCCGCGACGAGCGGCGCCACGCGCCCGCTCGCCAGCGCCCGCTCGCGCGCGGCCTCCTCCGGCGCGTCGAGCGGCAGCGACAGGCGGTCGCGCAGCTTGCCGTTCACCTGTACCGCGATCTCGACCTCCTCCTCGACGGCCAGCGCGGGGTCGAAGGCCGGCCAGGCCTGCGTGTGGACGCTGTACGGCTGGCCCAGCCGCTGCCACAGCTCCTCCGCGATGTGCGGCACGGCCGGCGCCAGCATCAGCACCAGCGCGCGCGTCGCCTCGTCCCAGGCGGCGCCGTCGACCGCCGCGCCGGACTCGCGCAGGCGCGTCAGCTCGTTCGTGTACTCCATCAGCGCCGCGATCATCGTGTTGAAGTGGAACGCTTCGATGTCGCGCGTCACGCGCTCGATTGTGCGGTGCGTCCAGCGGCGCAGGGCGCGCGTCGCCGGCGCGTCGGCCCGCGCCGCCGTCGCGATCCCGCCGGTCACGACGTTCCAGGCGCGGTTCAGCCAGCGGTAGACGCCGTTGATGCCGCTCGGGTCGTACGGCCCGCCCTGATCCCACGGCCCCAGGAACATCAGGTACGCGCGGAACGTGTCGGCGCCCCACTGCTGTACCTGGTCGTCCGGCGCGATGACGTTACCGCGCGACTTGCTCATGCGCTGCCCGTCCGGCCCCAGGATCTGTCCCTGGTTGAAGAGCCGGATGAACGGCTCATCGCACTCGAGGACCCCCATGTCGCGCGCGGCCTTGGTGAAGAATCGCGAGTAGAGCAGGTGCATCACCGCGTGCTCGGCGCCGCCCGTGTACTGGTCAACCGGCAGCCACTTGCGCGCCAGCTCGCGGCTGAACGGCCGCTCGCTGTTGTGCGGGTCGATGTACCGCATCTGATACCACGACGAGCACATGAACGTGTCCATCGTGTCCGTCTCGCGCCGCGCGGGTTCGCCGCCCACCGGGCACGTCGTGTGCAGGAAGCCCTCGTGGTACGTCAGCGGCGACTCGCCCGTCGGCCGGAACTCCGCGTCCTCGGGCAGCAGCACCGGCAGGTCCTTCTCCGGCACCGGCACCATGCCGTGCGTGTCGCAATACACGACCGGGATCGGCGCGCCCCACATGCGCTGGCGCGAGATCAGCCAGTCGCGCAGGCGATAGCTGACCGCCGCCCGGCCGTAGCCGTGCGCTTCGGCGTACTTCACGACGGCCGCGACCGCCTCTTCGTCGGGCGTGCCGTCGAACGGCCCGGAGTTGATCATCGTGCCGCCATGGCCGAGCGCCGCCGTCAGGTCGCCGCCGTCCCAGTCCGGGTGGCGGAACACCGGCACGATCGGCAGCCCGTACTTCTTCGCGAACTCGAAGTCTCGCTGGTCGTGCGCCGGCACGCCCATGACGGCGCCGGTGCCGTACGTCGACAGCACGTAGTCCGCCGTCCACACCGGCACGCGCTCGCCGTTGAAGGGGTTGATCACGTAGCCGCCCGTGAAGACGCCGGTCTTCTCGCGCTCCGTCGACAGGCGCTCGATCTCCGTCTCCTTGCGCGCGGCCTCGACGTACGCGCGCACATCGGCGGCGCGCTCCGGCGTCGTGAGCTGCTCGGCGAGCGGGTGCTCCGGCGCCAGCACGAAAAAGGTGACGCCATAGACCGTGTCCGGTCGCGTCGTGAAGATGCGTACCTCCTTCGTCTCGACGCCCGGCACGTCCAGCCCGAAGCGCAGCTCCGCGCCCTCGCTGCGCCCGATCCAGTTGCGCTGCATCGCCGCGATCTGCGGCGGCCACTGCAGGCCCGAGAAGTCGAGCAGCTCGTCGGCGTACGACGTGATGCGGAAGAACCACTGGTCCAGGTCCCGCTTGTAGACGGCCGCACCGCAGCGCTCGCAGCGCCCGTCGACGACCTGTTCGTTCGCCAGCACCGTCTGGTCGTTCGGGCACCACCAGACGGGCGCGTGCTGCTTGTACGCCAGCCCGTGCTCCAGCAGCTTCAGGAACCACCACTGCGTCCACCGGTAGTACTCCGGCGACGCCGTGATCACCTCGCGGCTCCAGTCGAACATCGCGCCCATCGTCTTGAGCTGGCCGCGCATGTGCTCGATGTTCCGGTACGTCCACTGCGCCGGGTGCGTCTGGTCCTTGATCGCCGCGTTCTCCGCCGGCAGTCCGAACGCGTCGAAGCCCATCGGGAAGAGCACGTTGTAGCCGCGCATCCGCTTGTAGCGCGCCTGCGTGTCCGACGGCGCGATCGCCCACCAGTGGCCGATGTGCAGGTCGCCCGACGTGTACGGCAGCATCGTCAGCGCGTACCACTTTGGCCGCGGGTCGTCGTCGGGCGTGCGGTAGATCCCGTCCGCGTCCCAGCGCGCGCGCCACTTCGGCTCGATGGCGTGCGGGTCGTAGCGCTCCGCGCGCGGCGGCTTCTGCTTCGTCTGTGTCTGCTCGCCCATGTGCACCTCCCGTGAGGCCGGCCCTTCCCGATCCCTGCCGCGCCCTGGCGGCCCGTCAGTCGTGCTCGTGCCCCGCCTCGTCGTCAGGGTCGCCGTTCGCCTCGCGGCCGAGGGGGCGGATGCTCTTCGTGACGATCCGCAGCTCGAGCAGGATCACGGCGAAGAGCGCGGCGAATACGGCGACGAGATAGACGTGCGCGCCGACCGCGACGCCGACCGCGGCGGTCGTCCAGATCGTCGCGGCTGTCGTGATGCCGCGCACGCTGCCACCCTCGCGCAGGATGAGCCCGGCGCCCAGGAAGCCGATGCCGGAGACGATCTGTGCGGCGACGCGGGCGGCGTCGCCACCGAACAGCCCCGACTCGTCGGCGAAGAGCGCCGCGCCCATGCAGACGAGCGCCATCGTCCGCACGCCGGCCGGGTAGCCGCGAAACTCGCGCTCGAGGCCGATGCCGGCGCCGAGCCCCGCCGCCAGCGCGATGCGCCCGATGATGGCCCACTGGTCGGCTGTGTCGATCATGCCCTGCCCCTCACCCGCCGAACAAACAGCATGCCCTCCGTCCTCGCAGGGACGGAGGGCATGACTCCGCGGTACCACCCTGGTTGCCCGGCGCGGCGGGCCCCTCAAGCGGCGCTGTACCGGGCGCACCCGTCGCCGGCTGTCCCGCCTCCGCGAGCGTCACCGGCGCCGCTCACCGGCGAGTTCGGCGCGCCCGCTGCCGGCTTGCACCGCCGCCGGCTCTCTGCCCCGCGCCTACTACTCCGGATCGCCGCGTTCCGTCTGGTTGCGCGCATTATACGAAGATCCCATGCGGCGGAGGCAAGCGACGCGGCGCGGCACCGGGAGCGCCCGGATTCGTTCGACCCATCGCCTGCTTCAAGGCCACGGCGGCAGCAGGTCGCGTCGGCGGGCCGTCGAGGTGCTGTTGCCGCCGCGCCCGGCGCCTTGATAGCATGCAGCGCGCCGCGAAGCCGCGTGTGGGGCCGTAGCTCAATTGGGAGAGCGCGACACTGGCAGTGTCGAGGTCAGGGGTTCGAGCCCCCTCGGCTCCACCACTCAACACCGTAAGAACCCTTCCGGACTCCGCTTGGTTGCATGCGGGCCGAGATGCCACAGCGGGTGTCGTGACCGTCGGCGTGGAGCCTGCGAGACTGATCGGCCCCGCCGCGGAGATGTCGCCAACGGGCGACCTCACGTCAGGCTGCGTCAACATCCGGGTCAACTTCGCCGCTGGTACTTGCTGGCCATGTACTCGTCTACCCAGGCGCGGGTGCTGCGCCACTGCCCATCTGGTCCCTTCTGCGCCTTCAGCCGCCCACGTTCGATGGCTGCCCGGAGCATCACCACACTCCGCTTTCTTGTCGCGAGGGCGGGAAGCGGAACGAGGCGGTGCGGTCCTGCCACAGCAGGCACGACGAAGCGATAGAGATTGTCGGTGACAGCCCGGGCGATGAGCTCGCCGAGCGGGCCGGGATCTCCAGCGTCCGCTTTCCGCAGCGCCCGCAGGTACCTGTTGCGGTCTCGCGTGTAGATGACCGCAGGTGGATAGCCAAAGCGCACCAGGGTCAGGTTGAGAAGCAGACGCCCCGTTCGCCCGTTGCCGTCGAGAAACGGGTGGATCCTCTCGAAATCGCCATGTGCCGCGGCAATGGACTCGATGGGGTTCTCAGCAGAATCGATCGCGGAAAGAGACGTGATCCAGTCCGCCATCGCGGCCGCGACCTCGACCCAGGACGGAGGGACCATCCCGCCGGGGAACGCCTGGATGTCGTGCTGCCGGAAGCTGCCTGGTCGCTCGTCAGGCGTGGCATTGGGGTGGGGCGCCACGCCCCACACGGGTCCGAGCGCAAGCTCGTGAACGTGACGAACCTCAGTGAGGGTGAGCGGCGCCTCAGGGTTCCAGTCCCCCGGATCGAGTGCCTGTCCGTAGACCCACTGCGCCGCGTCGGCGTAGCCTGTCACCTCCATGTACTCCCGGAGCTCTTTGTTCCCGACGGCTCGGCCTTCCGCCAAGAGAGCCTCTACCTGCTGGATGACGAGGGTGTTGCCCTCGAGCGCGGTGGAGTGGTGTGCCTCCTGGTACCAGATCGAGGTCCAGATGCCCTCGGCTTCGCTGGGTGTGGGCAGCCCGCCCATGCGCTCGCGCAGCTCGGCGATGGCTTCGCTCAGCCGTTGGTACACCAGATGGCGGGGCGGGCGGCCCCGGTGGGAAGTGTTGTGCTGCACCGGGACAAATCATAACACAACAAACCCTGTGTTGTCGCGTCCAGATTTGTTCGAGGCCAACGCAACAACATCTCACCCACCCGGAGCGGCTGAGCCGCAGCGAAGGCGCCGCCGACGCCCGTCGCTTGGGCGAGAAACGGCGACGACGCTGATCGGGCCGGGCAGCGTTCGCACCGGTCACGGCACGGCTACGACCGGCGCGGCGACCGTCAGGGCCTGGTTCGCGCCACGTGGGGCCACGCCCAACCCTTCCCCTCTCAGACCCTGCGTCTCGAAGGCCCCACCGCAGCGGGCGCTCGCACGCGCTAACCCCCTGTTGTCTGCTGTCCGTCGTCTGCCGTCCCGCCCGGAAGCCACGCGCCCGCAGCGCGCAGCGCCACCTGCAGCGACGGCACGTCGACCTCCTGCACCGCGCCGCCGGCGCGCAGCGCCTGCACCGCCGCGACGCCCGCCGCCTCGCCCGTCGCGAAGCACGCCGGGATCTCCTTCGTCGCGTGGTGCACGCGATGGTCGACGCTGATGCAGCGCCCCGCCGCCAGCAGGTTCGACGTCCGCAGCGGCAGCAGGCTGCGATAGGGGATGTGGTAGACAGCGCCGTACTTGGTCCAGTGGCCCGTGCTGGCGATGGTATCGTCGAACACGGTGTCCACCTCGTCGCGCGCCAGCACGTGCGCGCCGCGCAGCCGCCGCGACTCGGTGATGCCGAGCGTCAGGGCCACATCGGTCAGGTACGCGTCCTCGAAGCCGGGAGCCTGCGCGCGCAGCCGCGCCACCTCCTCCATCACCATGCGCCGGCACTCGACCTCCGCGAACGTCAGGTCATCCGGGTCCGTCGCGTCGATGCGGCGGGCGATGCAGATC
>JAKAMA010000372.1 GCA_021813085.1 Chloroflexota bacterium
ACCCACCATTACCGCGCGCCCGCCGGCTCCGTCCGCGGCAAGAAGTACGCCCGAAACTCCACCTCACCCCCGCGCCACACGTCCGTCACCCCCCCGCCCGGATACCGCCCGATGACGTCGCCCGCCCTGTCGATGTACGTACCGAGGAAGACGTACGCGATGTTCCGGCTCCGGTCCGGCGGCGCGTCGTCGCCCGGGCCGACGACGGCGCCGCGGAACTCCGTCGAGCGGTCCTCGCCTGAGTACCCCTGCGCGAGGAAGCGGCGCGTCTCGTAGTCGAATGACCAGCGGTCGCTGTAGAAGTAGACGTACGTGTCCTTCGGCAGCTCGTCGATGTAGCGCGACGCCGCGTCGAGCTGGTACGGGTACACCCAGTGCATCGCCTCCGTGTCCTGCACCGGCCCGAAGTACTGCACGATGGAGTACACGCCGACGACCGCGACGGCCGCGAGTGGGACGACCATCGCCGCCTGGCCCAGCAGCCCCGCTCGCGCGGCCCAGCCGCGCTCCCACGCCCACGCCAGCGGAAAAGCCGCCAGCACCGCGAGCACCGGCGCCAGCCCGAGCGTGCGCCGGAACAGCCCGTCCTCGTACGTCGCCAGCGCGCCGATCGGTAACAGCAGCACGCACGCAAGCAACACCGCGTGCTCGGCCCGCCGCCAGTTCCACATCGAGAACCCCAGCCCGACGAGCGCCAGCGCGGCGATGATCGGCCCGACGGCTGGATGCCCGTCCGTCGCGAGCCCGTCGCCGAAGTCCGCCCGCCCGCCGGCCGCGAGCCCGCGTTCCCACTCGCCGGCCCGGTCCCAGACGATCCGCGCGCGGCCGAAGAAACCGTCCTCCTGCCACTGCGGCGACGCCGTCACGCGGACGATGCGCTCGTGCTCCCGGTAGTCGTGGCCGTGCGTGCGCACGTAGTTGATCAACGGCAACGCGGCGACGATTCCGCAGACGGCGAACACCCCGCCGTTAACGAGCAGGAACCGCGCGCGACGCCGCCATCCCGCCTCGTGGCAGCTGGTCCACGCCAGCGCGACGAACGGCACCGGCACGAACAGCAGGTACGCGTTGTACGTGTACACGCCGAGCCCATGCAGCAGGCCCGCGACCGCGAACAGCACGATGCTGCGCCGCCGCATCGGCAGCCACAGCGCCCACAACACCAGCACCTCCGCGAACGGCCACGAGACGACCATGAACGCGGTGCGGCTCAGGTGCAGGTGCCACATCATCACCGCCAGCAGCGCCGCCGCGAACGCCGCCACGGTGCGGTTGTACATCAGCGCGAACGCGGCGTACGCGACGGGGATCGTCGCGATGCCGATGAGCGCCATCGAGAAACGCGCCGTGAACGTCGTCTCCGGCATGATCTTGAACAGCGCGGCGGTGAAGTAGAGCGGCCCCGTCGGCTGCCCCAGCGCGCTCGTGACATACGGGCCGATCCAGCCCTCGCGCAGGATGCGCTGCGCGTCGAGCGCCGTCCACGCCTCGTCGCCGTGCAGCCCGTCCGGCACCGTGCCGAGGCGCCACAGCCGCAGCGCCGCCGCGAGCAGCGTCAGCGCCGCCACGATCGCGATGTCGACCCGGCGAGCGGCGATCGCATCGCCAGGGCTGCGCAACATCGACGTGCGCGACGACGCCGAGGAGGCCTCGTCGGCCTGTTGGCGAGCCGCTGTCGTCGATTGACCGCTCACATGGCACTCCCGTGAAACGCGAGTACGAGGCATACTGGATGCTCGGGCGCCCGACGCGCCGCCGCCGGCGTGCGCATTCTCGCGTACGCTCCGGCGACGCACCATCGCCGGCCACCGAAGGAGTCGCCATGGCAGGGACCGCACACAAGCCGCACCGACTAAACCCGAAGCAGCTCCGCCGCATCTGCGATCCCCGCACATTCAAGTTCAAGACCACCGCCGACGTCCCTCCCATCGAGGGCACCGTCGGCCAGGACCGCGCCGTCAGCGCCATGGACTTCGGCCTCAGCATCGAGGCCGAGGGATTCCACGTCTTCGTCGCCGGCGTGCCCGGCACCGGCCGCACGACGGAGTTGAAGGCGCAGGTCACCGCTATCGCCGCGAAGCACGCGGCGCCCCGCGACTGGTGCTACGTCTTCAACTTCCTTGAGCCCGCCCGGCCGCGCGCCCTCAGCCTCCCGCCCGACCGCGGCCACCAGCTCAGCGATGAGGTCGCCGAATTCGTCGGCGCCATCCGCAAGGACGTGCCGCGCGCCTTCGAGAGCGACGAGTACGCCCAGCGCCGCGACCAGGTCAACCGCGAGCTTCAGTCGCAGCGCGAGCGCTTCTTCGAGGTCCTCGAGAAGGAGGCGCACCAGCGCGAGCTGGCCGTCAACGTCACGCCGATGGGCATCACCACTATGCCCGTGATCGACGGCAAGCCGATCACGAAGGAGCAGTACGACCTGCTCTCCGATGAGCGGAAGCGTCAGATCCAGGAACGCACCGCCGAACTGGACTCCATCATCGCGCAGATGGCGCCGCAGCTCCGCCGCCTCGACCGCGGCGCCGCGCAGCTGCTCGGCCAGCTCGACAGCCAGCTCATGGCGGCCCTCGTCCACCCGCGCCTCGACGAACTGAAGCGCGACTACGCCGAAGAGCCCGCCGTCCTCGAGTTCCTCGACGCGATGGGCAAGGACATGATCGACCACCTCGGCGACTTCCGCTCGCCCGAGGAGGCGCCGCCGCAGATCCCCGGCCTGCCGGCGATCTCGCGCGACGGCGTCTTCGACCGATACAAGGTCAACGTCATCGTCACGCACGCGAAGGACGCCACCGCGC